>JAKIZI010000039.1 GCA_022708105.1 Bacteroidota bacterium | reverse complement strand
AATAATATAGAACTCGCGGCAAGCACAATCGCATCAATCTACAAATCAAGATGGGATATTGAACTTTTTTTCAAATGGATCAAGCAGAACTTGAAAGTGAAAACATTTATTGGTACGACTGAGAATGCAGTAAGGATTCAGATATGGGCTGCTGCTATTGCATACCTCATGATGGAATATCTTCGTTTTATGTCACGTTCTAATATATCCTTGATTGAAGTGTTCAGAATAATCGGTGGAAATATTTTCTCGGATAAAAATATTTGGGATTTGTTAAGCCCAAGAAAGAAATTAGAACGCCTTAAATTCGTTCCTCCGGAGTTACAATTGGATTTCGGATTTTAAATGTATGGGACAGTAGTGAAATCCTGTATAGAAATGATAAGGTGCGAAATGGGTCAGACTGCAAAAGGGGGCTGTTACTATAAGAAATCCACCTGGCTTAAGGATCCTTGCGAATTCTTTAATAGCAAGAACAGGTTCCTTCAAATGCTCAAAAACCTCAATACACATGATTGCATCAAAACTATCTTTATCGGCTGGAATAGAAGTAATATCGCTGACTATATCAAGCTTCTCCTGATTCCATGTCTTAGTTTGCAGACCTGTCCCATCGCCCACGCCATTATATTTACCAAAATCCTGCGATACATAGGTAAGGTGTTTGCAAAACTTTTTGTATTGTAATTCACCTGCTCCTGCATCGAGGATTTTACCCCCTTTGGGAATTTTTAAAAGGGTCTTTTCCAGCCAGGCTTCCCTTGTAGCTTGATTATTTAATCCAATGGTTAACTCTTTTCTTTTAATAATTTTCATGACATTTTACATTTTTATTTCGAAAATAAGAAACAACCACATCCATATTTTTGTTTTTCGAGCAATATACTTGCTGGATTTTTAATAAGATCGCCATCGGCAGGATCATCTGGTATTAATGTAAACTCTTCTATTATGAGGCCATTTTCTTGAAATAAATTGATTATATCTTCCTTTCTGTAAATTCTATGCGCATTGAATTGGATCCTTGCCTCACCTCCCACAGGTACCACGAAATACAATTTCCCTTTCGGGGCAATCACCCTGCTCAGCTCCTTTATTGCGGCTATATCGCCATCGGCATCCAGATCGTCTCCGTATCTTCCTAATCCCACATGTTCAACTACGTGCATACAGGATAATGATTCAATTGAATTGTCATTAAAAGAAAGCTTTTTCAAATCTGCTGCGCCACATTTAAGATTGCTCATATTAAGATCTGCAGGTCGATAATCATAAAATTCGATTGGTATGAATGCAGAAACAAGAGTTACAAATCTCAGATCAGAAGATATATCAATATGCCTTTGGGGCCTATTTTGCGAAATCAACCTGGCCGCCCAGGCTGTGTGATATACATAATGGCGGTCATAAAGCAGGGAAGATGTGTTATCATTTAGACATGGTAAAACATCTTTTGCTCGAATAAGGAATCGTTTATCGTTTTTTATAAAATAATTATAATCTTTCCAGAACCTATATTTCTTCTTTAATAACACCAATAAATTCTTAATTATTTTCAACAATTTAGTTATCACGGCATATCCGTTCAGTTATTTATTATGTTAAGGCAATTTCCAATAAATAGGTTTTCCAGCTTGACAAAGGCGGGTTGGAAAACATAAGACCAGCACATTCCAGTAGTTACAATTCATGGAAACTTCAAAGAATAATATTTTAAAGTTCCCATAAATTGTTTTTTTCTAAAAGGATTTTAACTTCTTATTTTGTATCATCTGATAACGATTGTGCTTGTTGTGGAATAATGGATTCTATTTGTTTTATTCTAACATCTAATCTCGCCGGTTCTGAATATATTGTTCTTTTGTAATTTAATTTTTCAGTTGCAATTTCTCTAACTTTTCGTTTTGTCTTTTTACCATTTTTATTTGAATCAGACCATATTTCTTCAACTATATTCATATAGACGAGGTCCTGTTTAGCCATAAGCAATTCCCGTAAAAGACGATTTATGGATTTCTTTTTCTTTAACCCATATAGAGCGACACAAGAAGCAACCAATGAAGATATTATCAATCCTAATGAATATATGATAGCTACTATTATTGAATCACTCATATTTTCTCCTTTCTAATATTCCTTTTTATAAAACCTAACAATCAGTTTAATAACAGAGCATCCATAATCGAACCATAATTATTTATATTATAATATTTATTAGCCGTTTTATATGCAGCTTTAATATAATTATTTTTGTTAATTTTATATAATTCTAATCCTTTTAAAAAATCTTTAACTGGATCATTCTTGATTAGAATAAAAGGCGGTTTTCTTGTTAATTGGCTATCTATATTGGTAATTACCGCAAGACCATTCCAGAGGTAATTAGCTATTTTACCGGAAGAATATATTATATTAGAAAAATTTCCATCGTTGTTAACATCTTTATAGCATGCAAATCCTATGTCATATTTTGACAATTTTTGGCTGTATTCATTATCATCATAAAAATTGGTATCAATCTCTATGTTATCTTTAAAAGACGTAATTTTTTTTATTGATGCCAAATACTCTTCGGTGCCCCAAGAATGCCCCTGCAAAAGGAATGGATAATTTATGCCGGAAGAAATATAAATATCAACAACTTCTTTCACACATCCCCAATCAGCAAAATAACCTGAGTAAATTAGTTTAATTTCATTATTTGAGTTATCCGAATCTAATAATTTTAATGGAGGTTTTCTATAATATAAAGAAACAGGAATATGTTTGAATTTTAGTGTTTCATCGTTTAATAACATTTTTAAATCGCTTTCTCTATCCTTATCGGCAATTATCCTTTCTCTGCATGCCTTTATTAACAGCAAAATATATTCACTATCATAATTTTTAAAATAATTACCCCCCTCAAGTGATAAAAAAACAACATTGCTCAGATTATAACCAGATTTATAAATAATATCCAAAGCTAAAAAATCAACCGCAAAGATGATTTTGTATTTGTCAAGCTTGTTCTTTAAGCAACCTATAAAACTATTTAATTTGCGTTTTTCATAATATTTATTTCTTATAAATCCAAATATATATTTTTCTTTACTTATTTTATCCATTTGAACTAATTCAATCCCTTCAAGTGGTACTTCTTTATTATAAAAATCGCAGAATAATTCCACTTTTTGATTTAATCTATTATATATATAATAACATAAATTTTTTAAAAACGGGGACACATGTATTGCATATGAGTAACAAACCATTCCGATGTAATTATTTGATTTATTCATAAAATGCAGTCACCTAAAAAGATTCATCTCCATAGGGCTACCGTGTTGCCGTATAAAAAAATACACTTACCCTCATTTCCCAACCACCCCCACTCCATACCACGAACTCATTGAAAGTCTTTCAAACCCCGGCCAACCGAAAGCGCCTATTAGCTTTCCGTCGCTTATTTTTGAAAAATAGTCCAACTCAGGCAAAAACAAATATCTCATTCTATGAATTTCCTTAATTCTTTCAACAACATGAGTCTCTTTATCTTCAATCAACACCTCAAAATTAACGTCAACGATATTCTCGTTTACATGCATTACCGGTTCAGTAATACGAATAACCCTTATAGCTTCATCCTCAAGGCGTTTAACCTTCACAACTGGCGGATCGGTTAAAACAGCAGGGCCGTACCAGAAATCGAAAATAAAAAGCCCTCCTTCATTGATATGATTGTGTACATTTTTAAATATTTTTTCAAGCTCATAGTTTTCGGTCTGGTAGCTCATCACATGAAACAAAGAGACTATGACATCAAACTTCCTTCCAAGATCAAATTCCGAGGCTTTGGCGCAACGTAAATCAACTCCCTGCCCTACGTGCTTTTTCGCCTCATTTATCATGCTCTCCGAAAGGTCAACTCCGGCAACATTTAGCCCTTTTTCTTTGAAAAACGCCAGATGCCTTCCGGTACCGCAACCTATGTCGAGCAGGCTCTTCGGCTTATACTGCAGGTGCCTCGTAATTATTTCATAAATGTAATCGACCTCCCCTTTATAATCCTTGTCCTTATAAAGCAGATCGTAATATCGAGCATAGTTTGCGCCGAAAACACTCATTCCAGCCTACTTGAGTTCACTAGTTTTAAATACTCGAATTTCATCGCAAATTCTCTGAATATCCATCTCCGATAGCCCACTCCCGGAAGGAAGGTACAATCCCCGATCCGAAAGCATATCGGTTACCGGATATTCGCCCCGCGTATCGCAGCCGTATCTCTCAAGCGCCTTCTGGCGGTGCATGCCGGTGAAGAGCTTTCTCGAATCGATGCCGTTTGCCCGGAGGCGTTCCATGAGAGCATCGCGGCCCATGCCGTATTCCTTTTCGTCCACAAGTATTGCGTTCATCCAGTGCACATGCAGATAATCGGGATTGTCGTCTTTTTGAAAAGATATCCCCGGAATGCCTGAGAGCATCTCAACGTAAAGGGCGTGGTTTTTTCGCCGCATTGCCCTTAGTTCATCGGCCCTTTCCACCTGCGCGAGGCCTATCGCCGCGTGCAGATTCGAGATACGGTAGTTAAACCCGATGTCATCGTGCCTGTACTCCCTGCCGCCCTCAAGCGGAAAGCAGAGGTTTTTATGATACCTGGAGCGTTTGTATAAATCGGCATTATTCGTAACAACCATTCCGCCTTCGCCCGTGGTGAGGTTTTTATTAGCAAAAAAGCTGAAGGCCGAAATATCGCCAAAAGAGCCGGCCCGCCGCCCCCTGTATTCCGCCCCGTGCGCCTCCGCGGCATCCTCCAGAACAAAGAGCCTGTGTTTTTTCGCAAGCTTATCGATTGCGGGCATGTCGCAGAGAAGCCCCATTATGTGCACGGGCAATATGGCCCTGGTGCGCTTTGTGATCTTCTCTTCCATCTTCGAAGCGTCGATGTTCCAGGTGTCCGGGTGAGCGTCAACAAACACCGGCCTGGCCCCTGTATAGCACACGGCGAAGGCCGTGGCTATCATTGTAAAATCCGGAATTATTACCTCGTCTCCCGGTCCCACGCCAAGGGCCACAAGCGCAAGGTGCAGGGCCACTGTTCCGTTACAGACGCCCACGGCGTAATCGACCCCGCAGTATTCTGCAAAAGTACGTTCGAATTCCGTAACGTATTTTCCGGCCGAGCTTATCCAGCCGGTGCGCACCGCGTCGGTTATATATTCAAGTTCATTCCCCGCAAGGCAGGGTTCGCATACGGGGATGAATTTATGGCTCATCGCTTTTCGCATTACGATATTTATATCACTTCCCATCTAACGCTCATTGCGGTATCTCTATCGTTGATAATCGGATGGGCATCAATCGGTTTAATTATTTTTCGCAGCTTTTGCTTTACTGAAGCCGGATTAATCGCTCTTGGAAACAATTTCGAATTTTTCAACGGCTGTCTCAACTGTAACGCGACTCTTATTTTAGAGCATCCAAGGGTTTTCCCCGCGAAAGTTTTTTCTCGATTTGAAGCATTTCTCGCGGCAGCGAATAGCCCCGCAATTGTATCTCTTGCCTTTATTGCCACTTCATCGGCTATATCAATGGATTTTGTTCTTCTATTGCTTCGATAATCTTTGAGTTCAATAAGCCAGAGGGTATTGTTTTTTTGGTCTATTGCGGTAATATCGACCGCTTTGTTTCCACCGGCACAATTTTGAAATTGTTTCCTGTAAAAGGCCCATTCGTCGTATTTTTCGGCTATCCAATCATTTGGAAATGAAAATTGAGCGCCATCGACTTTAATTCTCATTGGACCCGGAAATCCCCATATATCTATCCGATTGAGAAAGCTCCTCGTCGAGGGACGCTATGTTGCGAATATCGTCAAAAGTATTTCCACTCTCAATTACTGAGTGATCTCCGTCGTAGCCTATTCCAAACACTTTCACAGAAAGGTCTTTATAAGACGCGACTTCAAGCAAAATCTCTATCTCCCGCATTAAAAAAAGGCTGTGTGTCCCAATAAATATCTGGACCCCCTGCCTTGCCAGATCTATAATTACCTGCGCAACTATTTTAATAAGCTTTGGATTCAAATTTGTTTCCGGTTCATCCCAAAAAAGCGAGCTTTTATTAACCAGTGAATTATTCGCTACAAGGCGGGCAAGCATGGCCAGTTTGCGGATGCCTTCCGCTACAAGCGGAATTTCCATATTGCCGCTCCCAGGAATTGACAGGTAAAACCTGCCGTTCGAATCGAGTACAACTGTCCCGCCCATTGCTTTTTCAATCGGCTCAAGTAGATCGCCCACTTCCTTCGCACGAGGCCCTTTTGAAAGAGCGCCTCCCAACAGGAGGCAGGTATCCCTCCAAGTCTCTTCAAACTCGAGATGGTAGTTCTCGTATAATGAGACAAAACCCGGATATATGGTAAGAAGCTCTCTTGTCGGTAAATAAACCGGCGGTTTTTTGTTCCACTCTGATGGCAGGTGGCCAATATCAACCTCTGTTTTGGTGTTTGTCGTAAACGAAAAACTTATATCATTTCGAGAGTTTTCATATTTTAAAAATACTTCGCATCTTTCCCGGCCCTGTTTTCTCTTAGTCAGCCGCCCAAGGGTATCCGGCCTGAAAACATTAAAGAGCTTTGCCGCAACGGCCGGCTGAAGCAGGGCCTTTGTCGGATTCAGGCCGCTGTGCCTTTTTGACATCTCAAAACTTACGGAGGATATTGAATAAGGCAGTTTTAAAAGATGAGTTTTGCCTGACCCGTTTTCACCGATAAATATATTAAGTCCGGAAGCAAATTTTATTTTTTCCGATTTGAATACGGTGAAGTTTTTAATGGATAATGATTTTAGCATATTATATTTTAAGTTAACTATGTCCAAAAGTCTGATTATTTGGTAAGTTCTCTATCTGTTTAGCATTTTTTCTGCAAACCAGCGTAATATTAAAGGTTTCCCATCCGGGATTAGAATACGTTGCTGTTTCAACTTTGAAGTCAATAGAACATGAGTTTTCCAATTTCCTTTTCAGCTTTTCAAGCTTTTTTATTCTAATTTCATAATTTTGATCAAAATAAATATTTTCATTCTTGGCAAAGATTATACCGTTATCGTTAAGTACTGGCAATAGCCTTAGTATGTTAGTAATTATTTGATCATTTTGATCTTTGTCATGACATAGATTAAGAATTCCGGTGCCTCGCATCAAAATCGCGTCAACTCCCGATGGGAAAATACATAAATTTGAAATAGGGTCTACGTTAAATATAAACGTGTCAACAGCTTTTAATCCAATGAAATTCTCACGTAACCACGTACCAGCTTTATAGGGCATAATTGATTCGCCAATAATTCCATGATGTAAATCTGAACAAAGCACATTATGGCCCAACATTTCGAGAGTCTTTGATAAAAGAGCATGATTTGCTCCTAATTCAATTATGTTAAGTTTTTTTTCTGTTTGAATTAAACTTTGAAATTCTAATGCCGTATGCACATAACGCGATATATGACTCACATTATGAATTTGATATTGATTGTTGTCAGGACTAAATTGTGTTAAAAATTGTTTCAGATATGTATAAAATTCGTTTGGATTTTGATTCTGGTTTATATTTTCATTGACTATATTCCATAAATCCCGATGCTCCTTTTCAGAATAATGAGTGATAGTATTGTTATATACAAAATCCGTATCTTTTATATGTCTTAGAATTGCAAGTTCAACTAAACGACTCCCATTGATATTTTTTAATTTATTTAATTGACTATATTCGTTAAAGTCAATTGTTTGCTGTTTGCTGTTTGCTGTTTGCTGTTTGCTGTTTGCTGTTTGCTGTTTGCTGTTTGCTGTTTGCTGTTTGCTGTTTTTCAGTTTATTATATAAAGAAACCATACCATACGGCGTTAACCATGCTATAATTTTTTTAACAATTTTTAACATTAAACCCTTCTCCGAATAAACATTCATTCTACAATCTTTAGTTTGTTTGAATATACTGGCTGGAACCGTGTTTTGTCTTGATCTCCTGCAAAGGGCCCCTGTTTTACTTCGAACATTTCAATGTCTTCAATCACCTCGAAACCATGCCCGCCGGAGGATAGAAGAATAACATCGCCGGAGCCAATAATTCGGCTTTCAATGTAGTTACGGTCATCGTCGTAGAAATCCACACGTAGTTTTCCCTTGCGGATAAACAAGACCTCTTTTGTGAAATGGACCTCTCTTTTTACCGGATTGTGGACGTGGGGGTCAATTACTTTGCCTGCCGGATGGGACATAAAGGCAAGCTGTTGGGAAAAATCATCGGGAGTGAAGAATTTTATTCCCGGGTGAGAGAAATTGGAGCGGACGATTATTGCAAGGATATCGTTTTTTGTTTTTATTTCTTCGAACATTTTAATCTTCGTCCAGGTAGTTATCTTTTAAAACCCAGTTTAGCAATTCCGGGTTCTTTTTCAGCATACGTTGATGATATTCATACCCTGCCCTGCATGCCCTTTCAATCAATATGGTATAATCCATTTTTGTCTGATAAGCTCTATCCTGGCCGATTTGTTTTATAACAGGAGAGAATGCCTTAATTAGAATTCTGGAGTAAATATTTTTCAGTAGTTGTATCATAGATACTTTCTTCTTGTCTCAGAAAAAGAATTAGATATTCCCTGGTTGAACGCTCTTTTGCAAAAATAGTCCAAGGTCATTCGCGATGCCGGAACAAAGTGAAATGCGGCGGAACAACATATCCCTCAGGCCTGTTCATGTAGCCTACCTGCTGGGAATACGAGCCCGGGGTAAAGAATTCTACGCCGTCTTTTTTAAAGTTGCGGCGGATGATGATGGCCAATTGGCGGCTGTTGTGCTCTATGGAGTGTATCATGATAATCGTTCTATAATGGAGAGGGCTTCCAAAGTTAAACTTTTTATACTATAGCTTTGGCTTATTAATTTGTGGCATTCATTCGCAATTTTTTTGGATAATAAATCATTTTTCAATAATTTTATAACAGCTTCAGCAAAAGATTGTGGCGTATCAGCAATGAGCAAGTGCCTGCCATTTTTTACAGGAATGCCCTCAGCCCCAAGAGTCGTGGAAACAATAGGTTTTTTGCAGGCCGCTGCCTCCATGATTTTAAAACGTGTGCCTGATTCAAATTGTAAAGGCACAATCGATACATCTATATGTTGCAGATATGGTAAGACTGACGCTACTTTTCCAAGTACTGTAATTGACCTATCAGTTATATCGTTGAGAGTTTCTTTTGATCCGGTGCCTATAATATAAAAATGAATATTTGGTACTTCTTTTTTAATTATCGGATATATATCCGCTAAAAACCACCTTGCTGCTTTATCCATAGGACTTTTTGGGCCAAAACTTCCCGCCAGATATATACTAGGGTTCTGAAGACCTATTGGTTTATTTTCTATTTTTTTATAAGACTCCAAATCAATAACATTTGAAAAGAGCATTATTTTCGATGGGTTCCGAGTCAATCCTCGGTAGTAATGTGCATCCACTTCAGATACTGCTGTTGTTACATCGCAGAATTCAACCCATTTACTCTCTTCTTGTTCTTTTAATCGGCCATCACGTTCAATTCTATCGCGCCTGGCAGGGTCTTTTTCATAAGGCAATTCTCTTAATACAAACCTTGACCAAACACTGTCCGTATCGCAGACCATTTTTATATCTGGTATCATTTCTTTTAAAGATTTCATTAATTGATATGATATATTGCCATAACCGAACCAGAGTATATCAATTCTATTTTGCAAAACATATTGTTTTATAAATTCAGCATCGTTTTCTATTGATGTATCCGCATGATCATAATTAATAATCTTTTTAATAACTCGATCAATTATTTTAAAGGGAATATTAATTATTCTATTCACTTTTTTATTCTTAATATCAAATCTATATGACATCAATTTACCAAACAATCCAATCTGTATCTGTCTTGCGGAAGGAGAATAAATAAAATTATGGCAATTCGATTTGTAAAAACTTTCGCTCTCCATACCTCCTATATTCCGCCTTGATACTCTTGAGATTAGATGCAGTTCCGATACCTTGCTTAACGCTTTTACAGAATTTTCAATACGCAGTTGCGGTCCTCCTGCTGGAGGATGTTCAAGAACCGGTGTTGTGAATAATATTTTCTTTTTATAATTCATATTTTTAACTTTCATATTTCCTTATATTTACACTTCAATCCAATCAAAACCCTTTATCGCATTCAATCGTTCCATTCTCTTTTTTTTCAATTCAACTGGTTCATAAAAAAAACAGTCATCGACTGATATTTCCGGTAAGAAATCACCGGCAATATCCTCTCTCACGAAAAATAAATTGAATCCGAATTGATTACACGCGACCATCCGATATCCCTTTGAAAGACTTAATTTTTGATATGCCATAATAGATGCGCCCATATAATCCGGATGTATGTCAAATCGATTAAATCTTGGATTATACGGGACGGTGATAGACTTGTCTCTGCCAAGGTAAGTGCACGCTTCAAGTACCACTACGCGAGGCTTTATTATTTCAATTTTTTTCCAGAACCAATAATCCATGCCATCGACATCAAGTAGCAATAAATCTATTTCATTTGTTATATTATTATCAGACAATATTTGATTAATGTTCTCTGCAGTAACAAACTCACATTTAACCACCGGCGGGAAAATATGAGTAACCGGGTGTTTTCTATAAAATTCTCTTGTTGCTTCAACCGCTGTTTTTTCGCCGTCAATGAGTAATCCATAAAACCCCAAATTACATAAAAGATTGGCCGAATTCGAACCAATGGGGCTGCCACATGCAATATCAACAAGCATTTTATTAGTAAAACCAATTATCGAAAATATAAATAATAAAATACCGTCTTCATCTGTTTGAGAATATTCCCTGAAACCAATATTTTTCCAATCCGGGACATAATTTTGCTTGATTAGGTATTGATAAGCAGTGAACACAGCGGTCTGTGAGATTGTTGAGTTATGTTGATTAATTCGCAGTGATTCTAAATTTTCAATTATTTCCATATTATTATGTCGATTAATAATCCTTTTAATAATTGTTCTCGCCTTCATTTTTTTACCTTTTACTTTTGAAATATTAAAAGTTTTCTGGTTTCCGGATGCGAATCAGTAATATTAATTGATGAAAACTTTTTAAGACCTTCAGCAATTGCAATCTCCATATTGTAATTATTTTTATTGTAGGATGATAGATTTTTAAAATATGACGGTTCATTACGTATCAATGGATCCGACAAATCGATAAACTCAATTATTAATGTCTTTTGGGTCAATTCCCCCAGAACAGAAAACACATTACAAAAACTATCCCCCATGCCCAAAATAAGATGATGCAACAAGCCAAGACAGAGAACCAGATCAGATTTCAATCGTTGAGTTGCGGGCCGGAGCATTGGATTATTTACAAAATCTCTCCCGGCATATACCGGGTCTTCGTCGATTAAACCGTATAATTCTTTATTAAAATCCTGAAACGACATGAGCAGGGGAAGAATTCTTAAATTATTCTCCCTGGAGTATAGATACAATCTATCAATCGAAGATTCATCCACATCTATAGCAATTACTCGCGCGCCAAGGGTCTCCGCTAACCTTGAGAACCAACCGGTATTTGATCCAATATCAAGCACCTGTTTGGGCCTTTGATTTTCCAATACCCTGTATACATTGATCTGTTTGTTTTTCCATGTGCTCTTATCCGTAAAATTAAAAATCTCATTCTTTTCTTCATAATAAGAGGCATACGCGCTTGAAACAGGCGTTACATCGCAATTGTTTATAAGCATATAGATCTCATTTAATAATAATTCAAATGCATGGTCATCCCCTTTTTTTGATGCAATGTTTTTAATTTTCTTTAACCTTATTATTGCATCATCCATTGAGCTTATAATCTCATCACGGGAAAGACATTTCTTGACGGCTTTGACCTTCCTCTTGATTTTTATTTTCAATGGAGCATTATTTATAAATGCAAGATCACTCCAATCAGTCCCGCCCAATGACGAATTACATGCTTTATTAAATAAGATATTCCTGAATTCATTATACTTCTTTGCATAAAGAACCACGAACGGTATAAGAAGAAACGGTATAAGCATTTTTATAATTACAATTAAGCGCGGGTCTTGAGAACATTCTCCCGATGTAAGCCAGGATTCGTCCTTGAGATTCTCTTTTTTAACGAGCGAAAAAAAATCAATGAAAACAGGTTTACAATCATCAAAAAGAATATTTAAAGGAACTGCATCCTTTAATGTAAGGCCAAATTTATCAAGTTCTTTGAATAGACCAATATGAAACAGAACCGCTTCCTTGAACATATTCGCGGTCCATTCATGAGGGTACGAAATGACATGTTTTTCATGAATTAAATAATTAGTAATTTCATCATGCTGCGATTTAACTATACCATAATTATGCAGCTTGTTATCTCTATATATTTGAAATAGCTCAACAGCTTTATTAATATATTCCGACTTGATTTTTCTTATTATAAAGTCACCAGCGTCAAAAACTTGCCCATTATTATCATATCCAATAAGTGGAATCATCAGATCAAAGCTCGTTTACTATACTAATTACATTCTTTACAAAAATCATAGCCACATTTTTTGGCAATAGCAACAGCCTCTTTATATGAATCGGAAGATTTTATTTTCTCTATGGGTGTATCAAATACATTCCCTACATTTACTTTCTGTAACTGATCATGGCAACAGATTGAAAATTGGCCATCAAAAAATATAACATCCATTAAAAAGTTACATCCTGGCGTTTTTGTTTTAATTGCATAATAAGGATCAGATGCATTATAAGTAAATCTTAACAAATCATTTATTTCTGAAGACACGATTTCTTCAAAAAAATAATTTAGCTCATGAATCGTCGCTTCAAACGGAATTGGATAGCATGTCGTATATAATAAAATGGAATCTCTATTTCCACCTAAAGACTCAATAAAATCAGGTAAGTCTTTTAGCTGGTGATGGTTTTTTTTTGTTGGATTCATTTTAACTGATACTTTAGCACCAAATTTATAAAGCATTTTTAGATTTGAAGTGACAAGATCAAAGTTAGATTGTTTCATTACAGATTCATGTATTTCTTTCGTAATGCCACCAAGATTAACAAGAACATTTA
>JAKIZI010000038.1 GCA_022708105.1 Bacteroidota bacterium | reverse complement strand
TTTTACGCACAGCACCATAACCGATTACAACCAGCTCATCGAGCATTTTTGCATCTTCATTTAATTGTACAATCAGATCTTGTTGGTTGCCTACAACCACTTCAGAGGGGGCAAAGCCTACATAACTGACCTGCAAGGTTGACTGATCTGTAACCTCTAACGTAAATTTACCATCCACGTCGGTAATGGTTCCGTTTTTTGTGGATAAATCAATAACAGTTGCTCCGATAATCGGTTCGTGATAATTGTCAGTTACCACACCGGTTATTAATTTTGTATTAATTTTTTGATCAGCTTTTGCATGGGTTACGACAATATTCTTGTCTTTAATCTCGTAAGATACGTTTTGATCTTTCAGGATCTGTTCAACGACTTCTTCTACCGGCCTTTGATTTGCCTGAACAGAAACAAGTTTTCCGGTATTCAAGTCTCTAGCCTCGAAGACAAACGAGTAACCACTGTTTTGTTTTAATTGTTCAATGGCTTCTTTTACTGTTATGTTTCTGACATTCAGTGTTACAGATTGAGAGAATATCGAAAACGAAAAACAGTAAAGAGACAAGACCATTAAAATGAATTTCAATTTTTCTTTCATAAATGATTGTTTTAAAAAATTAGGTATTCAAAGTTATGCTTTCTCTATGCTTACTCCAATATGTTTTGATTAAATATATATTAAGATTTTATTACAAATAATGATATGCACGATTGTGCAATCCTTAATATCACAGCATTGCTATCCGATAAAAAATCTAATCTTCTAATGTCGATGTATTGTCAATTGCATGGTATTCTATATTTTTAGTTTTACTTTTTTTTAAGTATAATTTCTTTCCCATTTATTTCATAACTTAACCTTTTAGTTGATGCAAGTACTTCTAGCACTTCTTGTATGGTTTGCTCCGTTCTTGAGAAATTACCGTAAAATCTGAATGTTTTCAACGATTCGTCTGCAATTTTGATTTTTACGTTGTAAGATCTTTCTAACTCACGAGCAATGTTAGGTAGTTTTTCCTTGTCGAAAAACAAATAACCATTTGTCCACTCTAGTGAATTTAAAGCATTTGTTAGTGTTGTTCGGGCAATCGCTGTTTCTCGGTCATATATAATTTGTTCATGAGGCTTTAAATAAAATTCCTGCTGTGATACTGAGTTGCAATTTACTTTAACACTTCCTTCCAATAGCGTTATCCGAGCTTCATCTTCTTCTAAATAATTGCGTAAATTGAATTTTGTGCCGAGTACATGTATTTTGAGGTCATCGCTAATCACATAAAAAGGTTTTTTCTTTTGATGTACCACTTCAAAATATCCTTCGCCTTTGAGATTAACAGTACGATTGTTAACTCCAAAATTCTGCGCATAAGAAAGGGTAGAACCGGCATTCAGCCAGACCAGGGTGCCGTCGGGGAGATACATTTTTGAACGGGAACCGAAAGGCACTTCCATTACTACATCTTCCGCAATTAAGTCCTTGACACGTCCGGCACCCAACCAGTATCCGGCACCCGCGAAAATGAGCAATATGGCAATAGCTGCGACAATACGTCGAAAAACAATAAGAGGTAAGCGTTTTTCTGTAAAAACTTGTTTTTGAAGTGATGCTGCCTTGCGGGTTAGGAAAAGCTCGAATGCTTTTTCTTTGTCAAAGCGGACTTTGTCGTTTGTCACAGTAGCGAAAAACCAGATTTGTAATCGTTGCTGAAAATATTTTTTGTTATCGGGTGATAAATTCAACCAGTCACGTAAATGGCCGATTTCATTTACACTGAGTTCATTAGAACAATATCCGGCAATTAATTCATCAATATCAATATTTGTATTAATATTTTTCATTATTATTTTCCTATTTATTATGATGACGTTTTAAAATTTGATTGGGGTAGTGAGAATTGAAAAAAAATAAAAAGAGATCTGATTCAAGACCTGATTCAGGTGTTTGTTGTTATAGAATATTGGATAAAAAAAGTAATAACCAGGTTATCAAGTATTTTTTTAGATCGGAATGAAGTCTCGATAAAGCATTTTTCATGTGATATTTTACAGTATTAACCGAGATGTTTAGTTTTTCTGATATTTCTTGGTAATTCAGATTTTCGAGGCGATTCATTTTGAAAACTGTGCGACATTTGTCAGGCAATTGTTCGATACTCATAGATATTTGTGATTTGAGTTCTTTTTCGAGTAAAGTGTCGAGTGGATGATTTTCTGCAATGGCAAGAATCGCTTCCGATTCTAGTAAATCATCGGACGGCTGAAGTTTTGTTTCTTTTGAAACATGGCTGAGTCGTAGATAGCTGATACAGCGATTACGTACAGCACGAACAAAATATGCTCTGAGTGAGGATTGAATTTCAATTGTCAGTCTTTTTTCATAGAAATTAAATATTGTATCACCAACAATGGTTTCAGCTAAAAAATCATCTTTCAGGTATTCATAGGCAACACGACACAGCATTTCGTAATGGACATCGTACAGGTAGCGGTATGCTTTGTCCTCACCGTGTTTTAACTGACGTATCAACTCTTTTTCTGATATTGTCATTGCATTGATTAATATTGCTTTTTCTAAACTTTAATAAATCTAAAATAAATAAAAAAATTGACATCAAAGATATTGTTTCTTTTTGTTTACTCCAACATCTTTGAATTAAATGGATGTTAATGAGTTGCTATACAGAGCATAAAGAATGGGAAAGTAGAGTGGAAGATGACGGAGTTTCGTATAATTACGAGCAAAACCAGTTCAATCTGATTAATCTTTCAGTAGAGAAGGGTAAGGGTAAAGTGAAAAGAATCGGCAATTATAAAACCGAACATTACCGTATTAAGGACTGGATATTTATTAAATAGATTTCCGGTGTTTTATCCACAGTTTTATTTTGTTGATTTTTAGTATTCTTTCCAGAACCTTAATTTCTTTAAAAGTTCAGGGTCTGAAGCCATTCTTTTGATTGTTCGGTACATTAAGGTCCTGCATGACTCAATAGTGATTTTTAAAATTTTTGAGATTTCTTCATATGTAAGTCCCAGGTTATATTTTAAATATATTATTTCTTGTTGTCTTGAGGTTGTGTTTTTTAGGAGGTAATTGTTAAGTATTTTTTTTAAAATTTTTAATTCTTCATCTTCAAAATTCTCATCTTCTGAATATTCTAAAATAAATTCAAATTCCTTCACTTGATCAAGCATATCATGCTTTCTGGATTTATTTATCAGTCGTATTAATTCATTACGAAATGACACTAAAATATAACTTCTTATGTTGTTGATTTTTTCATGATTACTATCAAGCATAAGATTAACAAAAACATTTTGTATAGCGTCTTCAATAAGAAAATTATCTGATGTGAATCTTTTTCCGTAATTATACAATGCATCAAATTGAGCATAATATATTGATGCTAATTCATCAGCATATTTATTAAGGGTAAGCTTGTTTTTCTTGTCTTTTTTTATACTCGACATGTTGTTAATGAACTTGTTATTTATTTATAACTGACACTATCAATTGCTCCTGTGTTGTATAAAGTAAGTATATAGTCAATTCAATATTACTTCATTTTTTTGAAGAAGTATTTTTTTTCTTCCTGTGTTAACTCCAAATTTGCAAGTACTGCGATATCATTTAAGACTGTTTCCGGATTTTCTTTTAAATCTAATTTTCCTGAAATAACTATTGGTGTTAATGATTCCGGTAATGTAATTTTTATGTCATAGTATTTGGCAATCCGGTCTAACAGTTGATCAAGCCTTTCGTTTTCCAAGCGGAAATAACCATGTATCCAGGAAATTTTATTTTCCGGATTGTCAACTTCATTGATCCGGATGTCATTTTGGTTTTGGTTTACATAACCTTGTTGTCCGGGTTTTAATGCAACTTCGTGGTTAGATTTACCTTTCTTTTCTGAAAGCATAACCTTCCCCTCAAGCAGCAAAGTTGAATACTTGTTTTCTTTTGCATAGGCCTGTACATAAAACTTTGTCCCGAGTACCCTTGTATCCATTTTTTCTGTTTTCACAATAAAAGGTTTGTTCTTGACAGATGCGACTTCAAAATAAGCTTCTCCATCAAGATAAATTTCACGAACCTTCCTGTTAAAAGACGGAGGGTAAATTAACCGCGAACCTGAAGATACCCATACGCGTGTTCCGTCTGACAATGTCAGAGTAATAGTTTTTCCGTATGGTGCTATCAGTTGATTATACGCATCTTCCCGTGGTGCGGTTTTTTGAACTTTCAAACTGCCGTCAATTATAAGCTTCGAGCCATCTTCCGAATAAGTAATGGTTGGCTGTTCTCCTTGTATTGATAACTGCTGACCATCGGAAAGAATTAAACCGGGAGTTGAAATGCCGGATGATAATTTTAATGCATATTGTTCTATTTTTTCATTGTCGGTAAAATAAAACACAGAAGATATCCCCAGCCCGATAATCAGCAATACAGTGGCAGCTATGCCAATAAAGAGAGTGATGGATTTGCGACGATTCTTGTTGGTTAATGCAGCTTTTTCCTTTATCCTATCCCATATTGCTTGTTTATATTTTATTGAGCTACTTTTATCTTCAATTTTAATTCCCTTAATGATGCTCAATGCTATTTCGATTTCCTTTTTTTTGTCAGGATATTCTTTCTTCAAAACTTCAACATATTGACGAGACAATGAGGAATCTGTTACATTTGATATAAACGAATCATCAAGCAATAAATCTGTAATAAAATTCCAATTCTCCGTTTTCATATGTAAATCTGTTTAGTTTAGTTTAGTTTAATTATTATTCCCTTGATAATCATTCGATTACCTATTTGAAAATTAAGCATTATACTAAGTTCATACAAAACTATGGTCTAAGTCTACACTTTTGTTGCGTTTGTATTCAAAAAACGCAACAAATATAAAAAAAAGATGAATAGTATAAATGGCTTTTTCATAAAATAGATATCTTAGAATTACAATGTCATATATAATAAGGGGTAAAATGTAGCCAAAACATAGACAAGTTAATGTATTTTTTATATGTATCAGTCAACATGAGTTTCTAATTGAAATCTGATTTATTTTATCACAGCCGTACCAAACCTCTCCGGTCGTCCGAAACTACCTCCGGTCATTGCCCACGATGAGAGTTCAAGCAGTGCATCTTTAGGCCTTCGTTCCCGGTTGAAATTCAATCCGAATTGTGGTGCCAAATTTAAATCTCCTACCGGAATACTGATCTCTACAATCCATTCTTGCTTTTCTCCATTGATGGCAGTAGCGGTTTTTATATCAGGATCCCAATCTTTATAACTACCGTCTGTAAGATAGAATCCAAGCGGATTTACGGCAATGTGATAAAAATTACTTTGGGTGATCCCGGGATCAATATATATTTCCACACAATCATCACTGGTTATTTTTCCGCCATTTTTAGTGGCATTGACAGTTAAATAATCTATAACTTCTTCTGTACAAATAAATGCCACATAAAAATTGTCATCATTCATTCCGCAATAGACTTTTGTCGGCATCTGAAGTTCTCCGACAATATCATCCAACATAAGATTTATTTCACCGGCATCTTTCCATTCATCCGGGCTGATTTTGCCATCGATAACCGGAGCATTTTTAAGTGTAGGAATCGTGATTGTTTTTTGTGCAAACTCCGGTACGGGAATTTTTTTCGATATTTTGACAGGCGCAGGTAATGTTATGCCTGTTGGCGTAATTTTTTTCGATTTTTCCAATATGTGCACTATATGTGCAGCTACCATCCAACGAATTTTATCATAATCTTCCAATTGAAGATTATTGCTGTATTTATAATCGCCACTTGCATAAGCTAAAATTTTCCCTTTTGCGGGTGGAATAAATGCATATTGATTCGCTTCGTCTTCGGATAAAAACATGGTCCAATCCATTTTTTTGTATTGGGCGGCCAAATTATCACTTAAATTTTCACGCAAATCATTGAGCATTTTTTCGGCATTCATAGCAGCATCGGCAGCTTTACCTCCTTGAGTTTTGGCGTCATTAATGACTTGCTGACAAAGTTCAAGATAATGCCTGTCATTGATACCTTGACGAATCCCTTCAAAACCAATGGATGAGCCACCGGGATGTACATCTGTTTTTGGATAATAATGCATCCAGTCGAATCCATCAAGATCATTATAAAGATCTGACCTTCCACCAAAATAAACCCAGTTGAATGTGCCATCGAGACCGAATTTCCAGTTATATAATCCGCATGCCCAGCGGCTACATTCACTCAGCCAACCTGAGACATCATAATTGTACAAAGTTACTTTACGTCCTTCAGCCTGCGCTTTGCGTACATCTTCTACCGAATTTATTGCCGCGTTATAATTCCAAAGATCGGAATAAGGTCCGGCAATATTTACAAAATAATCATCTCCCGGTCCGTTTATTTCGGTTGGGATGCCTGCAGCATTCAACACTTTCAGCAAACGCAGATTATCGTCCCTTTCCTGCTGTGAATGCCATCCGGGTTCATCAAACGGTTGAATGTACATTACAGGCCAATCCCTTGATTTCGCTTCTTCAGCAAGTTTCTTATAGAACCTGACATATACGGAATCATATTCCACAGTTCCGAATTTATATTTTTTTGCTGCCGCTACCTGGCCTGCTTTGGACATGTCAATAACAGGTTCGGTAAACTTATTTTCCTTATAAGCTTCCATTATCAACTCGAAAAGCGTATTCCCTTTGAAATCGAATTTAACTTCCCCATCCTCAGTAACCGTATAGCTACTTGGACTTACCCCATTACACAGACCTATGGAAGTCATACCGTGATCCCGCATGTTTGTCAAATCATGACGAACCTGAGCACGCATGGCATCAACAGTATTCAGACTGCCAAATACTTGTCTGTAATCGGAATAATACATTCCATACAATAATCCTTTCGGTTCCGGAAGTTGGAAGGGTAGGATGCGTATATTCAAAGGTATTTTTTGCATGGCATCCTTGGTGTGAATCGTAATTGTTCCTTTATATATTCCGGGTTTAGCATCTTCCGGAGACCTAAAATTTATCCAAAATTTTTCACTTCTGTCGGCAGCAATCAATACAGGACTGTCAAGTGATGCTATGTAAGCAGGAGCATTTACAAGATGCTGGGGTTTTTGATACATAAATCGCTTGTTTAAATATTGAACGATATGCTGACTCATGTATTTCGAAAGAATCTTTGATCCGTTTTTTTGTTTAAGGTCGGAAATTTCCAACCGAACATCTTCAATATCACGTAGGGCGTAAACACAAAAAGTAATCGGAATTAACTCACCTTGTGCAGCAAAAGCTTCAATTTGTGAAAGTCTGGTTGAGCCGGGGCGTGAGTGTTCAAACGACATTTTCAACGAATGGCTGGGATATGCAATAAAACCTTTTTTGCTTTCCGAAGCAGTAGGAACAGGTAGCGGATTCCTTTCCACATACACAAAAGCCATATCCTCAATACTTTGACCCTTTTTGCCCGAGCTTTGTGAGAAAGCTTCCGTAAACGGATAAACTACAAAACTTAATAATATTGATAATAAAAGGTATTTTTTCATGCGAAATTTAATTTTCATTTAAAAAAGCCTCACAAATTCAAACCTGGCAATTGATTCGACAATTTCTTTTGTTTGTTCATAATCAAAGGGATATTCTGCATTTTTATATGTGTTATAAAAGCTTTTACCCCAGTCTTTGACATTTGATTCTCTTTGAACACCAAACCAGGAATTAAACATTTTATCCGCCAACTGTTTTTCTCCTAATTGATAATACGCCATTGCTTGCAGGATGTAATCTTTAGAAGATGTATCTCTTTTTGCAGTAGCAACTTTTTTTAAGTATTCATTTTTCGTATCAACATCCTTCGTTTTTTGTGCAATTAAGGCAGTTAGCCAATCCTCTACCCGGGAATCAATATTCTCTTCATAAGGTTTGCCGGCACCAAGATTACGAGGCCATAATTGAGCCTCGAATATTTTTTGTTTTGCTAATTTGATGTTGTTTTTCGAAAGCGCCTCAATTGCTAACATCAATTTTGTTTGCCGATGCAATCGTTGCCCGTCCCGGTTACCTTCGGAAGGTAAAACATGAATTCCCTTCAATGCTTTTTCAGCTTGTTTATAATTGTTGTTTCTCATCAAAACCCTTGTAAACAACAGAGCTGTATGAAAATGATCCTGGTTTTTCTTATAAAATGGAGAAATTGTTTCTAATGCCTTTTTTTCCTCTTGATTATTTAAATAAAAACGGGTTAATTCATGGATGTATCTCCATTCGTTCGGAGATAGAAAAATTGCTTTTTTAATATCAGCTTCCTGAGATGATATATCTTTGCTTACTCTTGATCTTATGATATAAAAAGGGGCAAATTCTATGTCTTCATGAATAGAAGACAACAATTCATCAGCGTTCGCTATGTTGTTTCTTGAACTGTGTAACAAGGCCAGATAATAACGTGGTTGCCAATTCGGTTGATTTTGTATTGCCCATTCAAAAACATCCTCACTTTCCTCCCTAAATGGGAAAACATAATGAGGATTTTGCGAAGCCGCTTTTTCTAACAAATGAGCCGCTTGATCTTCTTTTTGTGATTTACTTGCCAAATAAGCCAGCCAATAGCTTATTTCCGCATTTTCGGGTGCCAACTGCAACAAGGTTTGACTCCGGTCTATCATGTTTAATGAATAATACCAAACACCAAGTTCCAAATAAGTTTGTTGTGGCAACTCATTTCGGATATTGTCTCGAAATTCCGACAATGACTGCGAACTTTTAGTATCGTAGTATTGTTCAAAACGAACAAAATGATTAAGCGGTTCCAACTCCGCTATTTTTTTTGCAAAAATGGCTGCTTCTTCGCTTCTCTGGAGTAAAGTGTTTGCTAAAAAGCACAATTGTAAGCCTTCAATATTATATCCGTTATTTATCAAACTTTTTTCGGCATATTCCAAGGCTTTAATATAATCCTCTTTTATCAAATAAATTTTGCTGATCTCCGTGTATGCTGCACTTCTATATGCCTCTGTCAATGCCGCAACTTCAAATCCGTCCAATGCATCAAAATATCGATTTAGTTTCATTGCCGAACGACCGTATTCATAATTAGCCGCTGCATCGTAAGTATCAATTGCCAATGCTTTTGCGGAGGTTATAAAGGCTGAATCATAATCCATATGATAGTAATATAGCCTTGACATTTCAACTAATGCAGGAATAAATTGATCATCCATACTTAATGACTTTCGGATATTTTGCTCCGCAAAATCATAGAGACGAAATCCCATATAATCTCTTCCACGCAGGTATTTTCCGTATGCTGTCTCCCAGTCGAAACCTTTAACTTTTTCAAGCGGACGACTTAAAGATTTTGGCTCACTACTCCAAAGTAGGTCATTTCCAAAAATAATCTTACAAGTTTTCTTGTCTGCTGGGATATTGATTTTCGACTCGAATGTTTGACCAATTTGTAATTTCGTGTTTTGCCGATAAATCAAATTATTTTCACCATCAAATAACTTAAGTGTATCCTGTAATGTTTGAAGGGGCGAGATCCGGATATTGATTGAATTATTTTCATCTTTTACATGAATAACACCCGTTGTCGAAACATTACTAACACCGCCCGTATTCCTAAATGGAAACCAATATTCTTTCCAGCTATCAGTTGCATAAGGATTAAATATTATCTGTTTAAAAGGAGTTAAGCTGCTGACAACCATATTTTGATTAAACAACCTACCACTCTGCATCTCAATATATTGACCATTATTATCCGTCAAATAATCTTCCCATATCTGTCCTTCGTCTGATAAAGCCCATATCCATATTTTTCTACCTAATTTGTCATCACGATTGGAATATTGCAGAACGCCAAAATCTTCATTTTGCCAGTAAGCACCAAAGTACGGGCTGTGCTTCCCAATAACATGATATGATTTCGACCTCCCAAAATTGTTTTCAGCCAGATGTGACAGGTTTTTATTCCGGGCTGAGTCCATAGGCCATGGATAAGGAACTCCCTCATGTCCTATGTAATGAGTCCCGTCATAAATAAATTGAAGGTCATCCGTTGATTTTACTCCTGTATTTATCCAATGATAATAAGGTTTTGATGCCCCTGTTTTATTGTGCCAAAACGAATGAGTGGTGAACCATGCTTTATCTTTTGGAAGATTGATCTCCACACTCCAATAAGTACGGGTCAGGAGGTCTAATGTACTAACTATGCAACTGATGCTTCCGTCAGCATTCGTGCGTATTAAATAATCTACCGGAAAAGAACATGCGGGAGAGTGTCCGATCACTCCGTAATTATACTCAAAACCTCCACTTGTCCACGGACCTCTTAAGGCGACATCCCTGAACTTTACCACTTCATTTCCATAAAACATCTCTTTACCCGAAATTTTATCAATGACTGACCAAATTTTACCTCCAATTTCGGGAAAGATTTTAATTTTTAAAAAATCATTTTCAAGTTCAACAATCTTCCACTCTTTCTTTTCTGATTTTGTGGTAAAACCGTCGTATTTAAAGTAAGGATAATTCTTCCCAAAAGTTGGTATCGGATTGGGGTCAGAATAAGGATAAGTTACGTACTCACTTTTATATTCCCTGTATTGAGCATTGTTTTGACTGTGTAACAACACAGGCATCAAAAGACATAAAAGTGTGGAAACAAGAGTTAATCTCATAATGTGTCATTTATTTTTTTAGCAAATGCATCTAAAGTATCAAACCAATCTTGTTCTGAAGGAAAACATGGAAATTGACGCCCGCGTAACCAGTCACCCTGGATGTGATAAGTGATGGGAATTCCTGATTTACAATTTATAACAACCTGGTGTTCTTCTTTGAAATTATCGAAACGAATAAATTCTTTTGGCGGGAACGTAATTCCCATACCGATCCAGCCGATTTCCGTATCCTGAAATCCCCATGAACCCATTGTTCCTGACACTTCATTGGAATAAAATGTTTCCTCCGGCAAGCGCACCATTCCAATGCCTAATTCCACCTTATCGCCTGGTGAACCACCTTCAACCACAAGCTCTATGGATGAATGTACTTGCCCGGCATAAGCCGAAGGACGCATTATTACAGTGTAAGGTGCGTTTTCCGGTCCGACACCTTTCGCTATAAATTCAAGTGTTACTTTATCTGATGTTTCATTGACCAACCGGTAAGTAAAAGCAGGATTCCCTTTTTCTGTTTCATTCCGCACAGGATAAGCCACATCATTCACATAGAGTGTAACACCACCACAACCGGCAGTTTTTCCCACATGAAGAATATCCATTCCCCAGCCGTTATGATCGAAATGGTAATTTTTAATTTCAGCGATCGTAGGCATAATAAGCGTATCAAGCCACTGACGTTTACCAAATAAATCGAAATGTCCCAGATAAAACCGAAAAGCTGCTTTCTCGGATTCCCAGCCCCAATTAGGTGGCAGCCATTGATTATTCCAAGCAACACGTTTTTTGTCTTCTTTCCGCAAACGATTTATCCAGGTCAAATAATCTTCTTTTGGCATGTCCAATTTGAAATGCTTTTTAACCAATTTAGTCATGTACTGAGTATTACCTTGACTTCGGGCAGCATTAAATTTCTTCCAAAAAGATTTATTTTTATAAGCTGATTTTTTCAATTTTGCAATTTGGCTATCCTGTATAAGGGATAGATAATACATCATTGTCTTGTCACTATCAATAAGACGGCGTGCTATATCTTCAGAAATATTCTTATCGCGCATACTTTTCTCAACCAAATTTAAAATAGGATTTTCGCCTGATCCTTTTTTTGTGGTTTCAAGAGCTGATGTAAGCATTTTTATTAAAAAATACTTATTTGCAGGTTCATTATCCAAAACCGGTGTCAGCACATCAGTCAGATCCTGAAATGTCCACCGGATAGGTTTTATGCGTGATACAGCTATATCCCAGGAATCGTCCGGCTGTCCGTCATTATCAAAATCAATTTCAATCCTATCCATTATGCCATCATGGTTGGTATCCAACCAGGCATAACTCATATCTACTACTTTATCGTAATCATAATCTACGTGAATCCACGTTCTGTCACTATACTTGAGATGTACGCGTGAATCAGCCGGATTAAAATAATACTCGTTAGGACCTTGTGGAGTTAAAAGCAACTCGTATCGTTTGTTGAGAGGACCACAATCCGGTGCACCAATTCTCGGCATATAAAATCCCGAGTCAGTAGATGCAGCATTAATAATTCCCTCCCAACGTTCAATATTGTCATCAGGGTCATCAAATGCTATATTCAGGTTATTTTCATTCCATGTCATTATCACACGTTCCCATGTTACCGTATCCAAAAATTCTCTGGCAGTAGCACGTTTTAACACGGGACCTGTGGGTATACCCCGAATATTGAAAGTTTCCGTTTGGTCTTCAGGTAAAAACATTTTAAAATCACTATCTCTATCTTGCTTTTCTGTCCATCCTTTTGGACAAGCTGAGATTGATACATCAAAGTCTCTCTGTTTTCCGGCAACCTGTTTAACATTAAAACTCCATCGGATAGATCTGACTATGTCTTCATGACCTTCAACACGTATGACTTCCTCTGTGATACCGTTGTTATCAGCATCATAAAAGAGAAAAGGGTTTTCAAAATATGGAATCCACTTATTTCTCTCAGAATTTAAATAATAAGCAACGAAACTCTCATTTCCTCCGAAATGTGAATGATTTTGACATGGGATTTGATAATAGACGTAATCTATGTCATAATCGAGCAAATTATCATCTCCATCATCTGTTGATACAAGTGCACGTAACCCATCAATATTTACACGCCAGTTTTTCTTTCCATATGTAAACCATTCCATAATATCCAGATCTCCATCTCCATCAAGATCCCTGTAATTGATGACCACGTCCACCATACCATCGGCATGCCAATCTGCAACCCAAAGAGACCCACACTTTTTGGGTTCTTTGCCCATTTCCAAATAGCCACTTTCATCTATCACTTTAACTAATATCGGACGTCTGTTTTCGTTGTGACGTGGTTCAATATCAATAAACCACACTTCTTCCGGCTTACCATCACCATCTTTATCTACATAGTGGCGTTTACCGGGAGTGTCGGCTTTTACTTTTTCTAACATGACAGGATCAAATTTAACTGCATCTCCGAAAACGTGTTCAAAAGCTTTCTGTTTTACAATTCTTTCTTCCTGAGCATATCCTTTTATTGTTGTTAATAACAATACAAATACGACCAACACATACGTTAATCGTAAATAATGATGATGGAACATTGGTTTCATGAGTGTTTTATTTTTTATCTAATAAATATTGAATTTTGTCTAATATCTGCTGGTTTGCTTCAATCAGATGTTGTGTAGAACCGGCTTTATACCAATCAGTTATTCTATCTTGATGATAAAACGGTTCAGGAGTTAAATTTTCATTTTCCAAAGAGGAAATGATATTAGAGATATAATTATCTTTTTCGGCAGCCAACACCATGCGTGCCATTAAAATATTATATAATCTGATTTGTTGGTTAATGGTTTTGATATAAGTTATTGGTTCATAAGTATCTGCATCATATTTTGCCATAATTTCTTTTATAGGTTTTCCGGCTCCCCCATCATTATTATTAGGAGCACTTACTCCTAATAACCATGCGATGGTCGGTGCCAAATCCGTATGTTCGAAATATGACAGCTTCCGACCCTGTGCAATGCCGTTTCCTGCAAATACCAGGGGTGTTGACCAACTGTCTTCATCCAGCATCGGATGCCACCCGACATTGCTCTGGCCATGATCGGAAGTGACAATCAAAACCGTACTCTCCCATTTTCCTGATTTCTTCAAAAAATCAACAAATTGTCCCAATAATTTATCGGCATTTTCAATGGCGTCAATATACGGCGAATCTTTTCCGAAAATATTTCTTGAATAAGGTTTATCTTCACTATTCATGGCTATTTTTGTTCCTATAACACCAGGCGACTGGAGATGAATGCGCAGGAAACGAACATCCTGATTTTTAAGCACTTCAATGGCTTGCAAAACAACCTGACCATCCGTCAATGTATTGTCCATTATACAGGTGGAAAATCCTCTGCCTACTGAATTGTAAGCGGTTGTGTTCACCACGAAAGCTGTTTGA
>JAKIZI010000037.1 GCA_022708105.1 Bacteroidota bacterium | reverse complement strand
AACTCTTCCTATATTCTGAGTGGCGTTCCGAAAACAGGACAAACGGTTGAAGAAGTTAAGGATCTGTTATTGGCCCAGATAGAGGCAATCAAAGAGGGAAAGTTTGACGACAATCTCTTACAGGCAGCCCTCAACAATATGAAGTTAAGTGAGATGCGTCAATTGGAAAACAACCAGGCCAGAGCCATGTGGATGGCCCGCGCTTTCATGAATAATATTCCATGGCACGAAGCATGTAAATCTATTGAAAATTACAGTCAAATCACCCGCGAAGATATTATCAAATTTGCTAATAAACACTTTCAAAACAATTACGTAGTTATCTATAAACGTCAGGGAACCCCTGAAGAAGTGGAGAAAGTTTCCAAACCCGCTATCACGCCCATCTATGTAAACAGAGAGAGTGAATCTGATTTTTTCAAAACCATCCAAGAAAACAGAACCGGAGAAATTGAACCTGTATTTGCAGATTTTCAAAAAGAGATTACCTTCACGGACTGGAACGGAATCAAGATGTATTGTCTGAAAAATGTGGAGAACAGTACATTTGAACTTAAATTTCGTTTCAATGCAGGGGAATTAAATGACTTAAGACTTCCTATTGCGACACAATATTTTGATTATTTGGGAACGGATCAATTCACGGCGGCTCAATTCAAAGAGGAGTTTTATCGTATTGCCTGTAATTTAAGTTTTTACAGTTCCGATGATTATAGTCAGATTACCTTATCCGGATTAAGTGAGAACTACGAAAAAGCATTGAGCTTAACTATGGACTTACTTAACAGAGCGATTCCCGATAAAACAGCTTTAGAGAACTTAATCAATGACATTCTCAAGCAACGCAACGATGCCAAGAGCAAACAAAATTCTGTCTTAGGTGCGTTGGTGGCATACTGTGAATACGGTCCGGAACTCACCGGTTATTCTTTGACGGAAGCCCAACTAAAGGCATTAACGGGAGCCGAATTGATCAATGTGATCAAACAGCTGATGAGTTATGAACCCGAGATTTTGTATTACGGACCGACATCGGTAGAAGAGTTGAAACAAACGTTGGCAAAACATTATCAAAAGCCTGCTGCATTTATGCAACCTGCTCCGGAGAGTAAATTCCCGCTCAAAGAGGTTACCGAAAACAGCATCTTTTTTGCCCCCTACCAAGCCAAACAAGCACGATTAGTTACCTATTCCAGAGGGGAAATTTTTGACAAACAGCTCTATCCGATCATCAGCATGTATAACCAATACTTTGGAGGAGGAATGAATGCCATTGTTTTCCAAGAGATGCGTGAAAAACGTTCCCTCGCCTACTCCGCTCAATCCAGATACATCATTCCTTCCGAGCAGGATGAGTATATGTATAATTATGCCTTCATTGCCACCCAAAATGACAAAATTAAGGATGCGTTCACCGCATTTAACGAACTCTTTAATGAAATGCCCGTTTCACAAAACGCATTTGAACTGGCCAAAGAGGGCGCAAAAATTTCGATTGCCACGAGCAGAATTACCAAAATGTCGATTCTCAACACTTATATAAGAAATCGCGAATTAGGATACGATTACGATTACAGAAAAGATTTTTACAATGCCATAGATCAATTTACTATCGAAGATATCGTTGCGTTCAATCATGAGTACATTAGAAATAAACCTAAAACCTACATGATTTTATCGAACGAATCGGATGTAGATTTTGATGCTCTTACGAAAGATTTCGGCAAAGTAAACAAACTAACTTTAGAAGACATTTTTGGCTATTAATAATTAATTTTTATGAGGTCTTTTATTTCGCTCATTTGTGTTATCCTCATATGTAACATGGGATATTCACAACGCGGCAGCGTATCCGGAGTCATCCAAGATGATCTTCAGGGAACGCCCATTTCTTATGCAGGAGTCATGTTGCTCAATGCTACAGACAGTTTATTAATTAAAGGAGCCATCACCGAACAAAGTGGTTCTTTTGAAATCACAGGGATTCCTCACGGGAATTACTTGCTCAAAATCGTACTCATCGGATATGAAGAGTGGTATAGTTCACCCTTTATAATCAGTTCCGAAAAAAGTAAAATTCAGTTTGATATTATTAAACTAAAAATATCGGTTGCTGCACTCAATGCAGCGGAGATTACCTATAAGAAACCCTTATTTGAAGAGAAGCAAGGCACAATGATCATGAATGTCGAATCACAACCCAATGCGGCAGGAGACAATGTTTTGGAATTACTCCGAAAAATGCCTTCCGTTACCGTTGATCAAAACGACAATATCTCCGTGTTAGGAAAATCAGGGATTCTAATCATGATTGATGATAAACCCACTTATCTGTCCGGCGATGATTTAACCAACCTATTGAAAACCATGCCGGCATCTTCAATTGACAAAATTGAAGTAATCAAAAATCCATCAGCACGTTATGATGCAGCAGGAACCGGCGGAATCATAAATATTGTAACCAAAAAAGATCAAAATCGCGGTATCAATGGATCTGTTTTTGCTGGCGGCGGCTACTCCGGCTCGTTTCAACATAATGAGGGATTTAACATAACGGCACGTTTGGGCAAAATTGTGCTCTCCGGCAGTTATTATTACATGAATTTTAAAGGAAAAAGTGGTGGGAAAAGTGAAGAAATCAGTACTCTTGGTGATGTAACTACCCGTATCGTAAGCAATGAGAAAGATAACGAATTTTGGTGTGACACCTCCAAATGGCAATCTCATGGGTATAATTTCGGAGCAGACTATTATATTGACGATAAAAACACCATCGGCTTTTCTTACCGCGGAAATTATAGTATTGCCGACTGGAGTTCAAATGCATTTGTACGCATCTATAGAAATACCACAGCCGATACGTCTTATAACCGTCTCTCTTCAAATATATACAAGTCTACCAACCACACCTTCAATCTTGATTTTAAACATGAGTTTGATACAACAGGAAAAACATTATATACCAATGTGATATATGCACTGAATGGAGGAAGCACCTTGACCGAAAGTGATTTAAACTTTTATCAAGGAGATTTCACCTCCCTTTTATCGACTGATCTCTTGAAAAGTTTATCCGGACCAAATAAGATGCAAGTCTTAACTGCTCAAATCGATTATGAACACCCTATCGGAGATGCCATAAAATTTGAATTAGGGATTAAATCAAGCTATGTGTATAACCGAAACCAAAGCGAGAATTATATAAACACCACACTGATTGAAGCACAATCCAATAAATTCCGATATAGAGAAAACATAAATGCGGCATACATTCAGTTTAATGCCTCTCCCTCTTCTATATTAGATATCCAAGCAGGCTTGCGCGCCGAGTATTCATTTTTAGAGGGATTATTGTTCACTACGGGAGAGAAAAACCGACAACGCTATTTTGATTTATTTCCCTCTTTTGAATTGAGTTATCATTTACCCAAAAGTCATAATTTGGGATTCAGTTATCGGAATCGTATTTATCGTCCCGATTATCATGTGTTAAATCCCTACATTTCTGTTACAGACCAATACAACATTTCTACGGGAAATCCAAAGTTAAAACCCGAATATTCGCATCATCTTGAAGTAAATTACTCTTGGAAATACATGATTTATGCATCCTTAAGTTACAACTTTTCTCAAGGAGAATACACAGATGTACAATACACAGACTTGATGACACTAACGAGATTGACACGTCCCGAAAACATTGGAAAATCTAGCACTTTGGGCGGCTCTATTTATGCCCGAATTCCCGTAGGGAAATGGTGGGTTATGAGTTACAGTATTAATGGCAACTACGGAAAAAACGTCTTTGATTATGGAAATAAGACAGAGCATAAAACCATTTACTCCTCTCAATTCTATACCAGCCAACTATTCAGTTTTCTCAAGAATTATTCTATAGAACTCTCTGCGTGGGGATTAGCTCCTTCAGAAAACACCTTCGGCAGAAGTGAAGGATTATTTTCTGTTAATGCAGCATTTAAAGCTGATTTAATAAAACGTACTTTAACCCTAAAAGTAAGTGTCAACGATATTTTCAATAACGGCAAGTGGATTCAAAACAATATCTATCCGGATGGTTCGGTGAGCAAGGGAGAATGGCGTTGGGAGTCTCGAAGATTATGGGTACATATTTCATATCGCTTTGGAAAACAAGATTTACAATTGAGACAAAAACGAATGGAAAGTCAGGAAGAATTACAACGGATGGAAGGACAGCCCAAACAAGAGGGAAAGGGCAATATACAGCAATAGGGTTAAGATAAAGTAGCAAGCACTTTTTCGATAGATGCCCATAATTGGATAGACGTTTGGTCCCATGTAAATTTTCTACGTTGGATTTTCCCTTTTTGGATCAATGATTTTCGGAGTTGAGGGTCAAATTTAATTTGATACATGGCTGTTGCTATTTGATCAACAGAATAAGGATTCACAAGTAGTGCCGCATCTCCTGCCACTTCGGGCATAGAGGTTAGGTTGGAAGTAATCACGCCAGTTTCGGCATTAAAAGCTTCGAGAATAGGAATTCCAAACCCTTCGAAAAGCGAAGCATAAACCAACGCCAACGAAGAGCCCATAACACGACTTAACTCATTTGGAAGCAATCTGCCTACAAAAAGAACATCTTTTTTATGTTGCATCGCCAAATAGGTATCTTCAATTTCTCCCGACCACCATTTTTTATTTCCTACAATCATCAGTTTTGTCTCACAACTCGATTTTATTTTAAATTGGTCAAAGGCCTTAAAAATATTGGTCAGATTTTTTCTTTTATGAATAGCCCCAACAAAAAGGAAATAATCCTCTCCCATGGCATATTTTTGTTTCACCTCTTCTTGTTCCGGCATAGAAATGGGAACGAATTCACAATTACACCCGTTATAAGCCACATCAATCCGATCCAGCGGAATATGATACATAGTATGAATATCATATTTTGAAAATTCTGAAACCGTCGCAAGGCGAGTTGCTTTTTCAGCAAATTTAGGAAAATAGGTCGTATAATATTCGTGAACCGCAGGAGGCAAGAAATCGTTACTATGTTCAAAATTCAGGTCGTGAATTACATTCACGGAGGGAAGTTTACTTCGAAGCGAGAGCCATCCGTCCGTAGAAAGAAACATATCGACTTTATACTTTCGGAGCAAATACGGAACGCTCCATTCAAAAAAGAGATACCACAAATATTGATGTCTTGCTTGCGGAAAAGCAACAATAGGGGTAATATTATCACTGAAAATAAATTCTTCAGAAAAAGGGCGATCAAAAATGAAAAAAAATTGATGTTCCGGATGTTGTCGTGTAATACGTTTCAGACTTTCGCAAGTAAACCATCCAATTCCTTCCAATTGATCCTTGATTAACAAACGAGTATTTACAGCTATACGCATAAAGGAATTTTCTATTGAATGAGCAACGAGGAGAATGATTCTTCTTTTGAAGTTATCTTAATATCTTTAATATTGAGTTGAATGGTCGTATTATTGTTCCATGTATTTTCTTCTACATGATATAAAATATCGAAAGTATTCTTTGCCGCAATTTGTTCAAAATACTCTTTCAGATTAAAGGCAATCGCATCAATCGGTTGGGATGCCTTATCGGGATAGAGCACTCTCATCTTAATGTGCTTATCTCCCACAATTCTGCCATTTCCTTCTTCCACCACATTTTTCGACAAAAATACGGGAGCCATATTTCCAGGGCCAAAGGGGGAGAATCTCTTTAAATTCTTCACAAAATTAGGCGTAATTTCGGAAAGTTCCAATTCCAAATCCACATTTATTTCCGGAATAAAAGAGTCTTCTTTTAAATTATCGCACACAAACTCTTCAAACTTAGTCATAAAAAGTTCCAGATTTTCTTCTTTAAGAGACAACCCAGCCGCATATTTATGTCCTCCGAAATGTTCGAGTAAATCAGCACAATAGTTTATTCCTTCATAAATATTAAATTCTTTGATGGAACGTGCAGAACCGGTAATCAGTCCATCAGAGGATTGTGTCAACACGATGGTCGGTCGATAGAACTTTTCAACCAAACGGGAGGCCACAATTCCGATAATTCCTTTTGTCCAATTAGGATTGTATATTACCACACTTTTTTTATTCTGAAATTCATCAGAATCTTCCACCATAGCAATCGCCTCTTGGGTAGCCTTTTGATCAAGATCGCGACGTTCGTCGTTTTGGGTATTTATATTTTTTCCTATGTCGATTGATTTATCTTCATCTTCGCAAATAAGCAGGCGAACAGACTCTCTTCCGGTTTTCATTCTTCCGGCAGCATTGATTCTCGGTCCGATATAAAAAACAATATCCGATATTGAAATCACACGACTGAACAGTGTTTCTTCTTTAATGGGATAATGTATTTTTATACCTGCTTGTTCTATGATAGATCTTATTCCCATCCTAGGAAATTTATTAATCATAATTAAACCGAAGTAAGCCAAAATTCTGTTTTCTCCGGTTATCAAAACAATATCGGAAGCTATACTGATGGCCACGAGATCGAGTTTCGAAAGCCATAGTTCATCAGGTAGTTCAAAATGTTTGCAATAGCCCTGAATGAGTTTGAATCCCACACCGCAGCCTGACAATTCTTTATAAGGGTAATTGCACTCTTTACATTTCGGGTCAAGGATAGCCACGGCATTAGGCAGTATTTCATCGGCAAGGTGGTGATCGCAAATAATCACATCAATCCCGAAACTATTGGCCATATCAACCTTATCATTTGCTTTAATCCCGCAATCCAATGAAATTAATAAGGTAAATCCTTGTTCTTTACAATATAAGATTCCTTGTTCGGAGATTCCGTAGCCTTCGGAATAGCGGTCAGGAATGTAGTATTCCACATATTTTTTATAATCCGCACCAATCACTTCACTCAAGAAAGAGTATACAAGAGCAACCGCCGAAGTTCCATCCACATCATAATCGCCATAGACCAAAATCTTCTCATTTTTAATAATTGCTTGAGAAAGGCGTTCCACCGCTTTATCCATATCCTTCATAAGAAATGGATCATGCAGTTTAGATATATCTGGATTAAAAAAAAGGTCTGCATCTTCTTGCGTTGTAATACCTCGTTTCATGAGGAGGGCGGCTAAAGACTTTTCAATAGTCAACAGCTCGCTAAAGCGCTCAATTTCGCTTACATCGTCTTTAGGTGAGATAATCCAACGTTTTTCCATGAGTAGTTTATTTTTAGAATTGCAAAATTATAAAATTATTTTAATAAAAGCAAAAGAAATTCTTTTTTATTTTGCAATCAGATATATAGAAAATCAAAAAAGGAGCTTAAGAAAAAGAATCAAAGGGTCTTCCAAGCATTGAGAAATTAACTTTTGGATGTTGATTACGTAAAATAAAAGGACAAAACGCAAAAGCTTATAAAATCGTAACTTTTAAGAAATAAGAAAAATAAAGATAAAAACAAAAGAGCATAAATTCTGAAAAAAAATCTTTTTTTTCTAAAAATAATGATTTTTATATAAAAATAAATTGTATTTTTGCCGCCAATTTCATTGGGTAATGAGCCAAAATGAATAAGACGTCAATAACCGATTGGAATATAATAAAATAGAATATAAAAAACCGAACACAAGAAAGAAATAAACCCATGGGAGCAAGAAAAAGATTAGCAGCGGAAGCTCGAAAAGAGGCCAAAAAGAACATTTATATGGCTCGATTAGTTGATAATCCTACTTCACCGAGAAAGACTAGAATTATGGCTGATGTAATTAGAGGCAAGGATGTTGATTATGCATTAAATGTATTAAAATATAGCAAAAAAGAATCGGCAGAAAAGATCTTCAAACTTTTAAAATCTGCAATTGCGAATTGGCAAGTGAAGAATGAAGGGGTTAGATTAGAAGATGCACATTTATATGTTAAGTCGATTATGGTGGATAGCGGCCGTATGCTCAAGAGAATTCGCACAGCTCCTCAAGGTAGAGCGAACAGAATTCGCAAGCGCTCGAATCACATTACCATTGTCATTGATGACAAAAATGCAAACATTAATAATAATATAGTAGAAGAAACTGAAAACATTAAATAAGACAGTATGGGGCAAAAAGTTAATCCGATAGGTTTAAGATTAGGAATTATCAGAGGATGGGATTCTAATTGGTATGGCGGAAAAAAATTCGCTAGTAAAATTGTTGAAGACGATAAGATCAGAAGATATTTACATGCTCGTTTATTCAAAGCAGGCATCTCAAAAATCTATATTGAAAGAACACTGAAACTTATTACCGTAACTATCAATACTGCTCGTCCGGGTTTAATCATCGGAAAAGGCGGCACTGAAGTTGACAAGTTGAAAGAAGAATTAAAGAAGATCACCAACAAAGAAATTCAAATCAACATTTCGGAAGTAAAGCGTCCTGATTTGGATGCCGTATTGATTGCACAAAACATTGCCAAGCAGATTGAAGGCAGAATTTCATATAGAAAAGCCATCAAGACTGCCATCGCGTCTACGATGCGGGCTAATGCTGAAGGAATTAAAGTATCGATTTCCGGTCGTTTAGGTGGAGCTGAAATGGCACGTACCGAACATTTCAAAGAGGGACGTACACCTTTACACACATTGCGTGCAGATATCGATTATGCCAAAGCAGAAGCACATACCACATATGGTCGTATAGGATTAAAAGTATGGATTTGCAGAGGATTGGTATATGGAAAGAAAGATTTATTCAACATGAATGAAACTGCGGGTAAAGATCAAAAAAGTTCAACGGGAAGAAGAATGCCACAACGCAGACCGAGAACAGATAAGAAATAAAAAGAGGATTATCCGCAAACCTGAAATAATAAAACATTAAATCACTATAGCAATGTTACAACCAAAAAAGACGAAATACAGAAGACCTCAGAAGGGGAGAATGAAAGACATCACGAAACGTGGTAGTGAAATTTCATTTGGCTCGTTTGCCATTAAAACTCTCGAACAACATTGGATTACAGGTCGTCAAATAGAAGCAGCACGTCAGGCAATTACACGTTATATGAAACGTGAAGGTCAATTATGGATACGTATTTTCCCCGACAAACCTGTAACAAAAAAACCCGCTGAAGTACGTATGGGTAAAGGTAAGGGAGCTCCGGAATATTTTGTTGCCCGCGTTAGCCCGGGAAGAATATTATTTGAAGCTGACGGTGTTCCGTATGAAGTAGCAAAAGAAGCATTACGTTTGGGTGCTCAAAAGTTGCCGGTAGCCACAAAATTTGTAGTTAGAAGAGATTATTCAGAAGAAATTTAAAAGCGATGAAACAACAAGTAATACAAGAGCTTTCAACTCCGGAAATCGTTGAAAGATTGGTTGAAGAACAGAAACATTTGGTAAAACTGAAGCTTAATCACTCCGTATCTCCGATCGAAAATCCTAACAAGATTAAAGAACAACGGAAAACGGTTGCACGGTTAAAAACAGAAATACGCAAACGTGAAATTAACGAACAAGTGAAATCATAAGCCCCGAATAAAGATTATGGAAGAAAGAAAACAAAGAAAAGTCAGAGAAGGTCTTGTTTTGAGTAACAAGATGGACAAGTCTATCATTGTTAGCGTTGAGCGTAAGTTTAAACACCCGAAATACGGAAAGTTTTTGAAAAAGAACTCGAAATTAGCGGCACACGACGAAAAGAACGAATGCAACATTGGAGATCGAGTAAAAGTAATGGAGACCAGACCTTTAAGTAAAACTAAGTGCTGGCGATTAGTAGAAATCATTGAAAGAGCGAAATAGTTATGGTACAACAAGAATCAAGATTACAAGTTGCGGATAACAGCGGCGCAAAAGAAGTGCTTTGCATCCGCGTATTGGGAGGAACTAAAAAACGCTATGCCGGCGTTGGTGACAAAATTATTGTTACAGTCAAAAGTGCTATACCATCAGGAAATATCAAAAAAGGTACGGTAACAAAAGCCGTTATCGTTCGTACCAAAAAGCATGTTCGCCGGAAAGATGGTTCATACATCAAATTTGACGACAATGCGGTTGTATTATTAACTGCTACGGAGGAATTACGTGGAACACGTATCTTCGGACCTGTTGCACGTGAATTGCGTGAAAAACAATACATGAAAATTATCTCTTTGGCCCCTGAGGTATTATAAATTTTAAAGGACAATTGACCAAGACCAATTGAATAAAAACAAAAAACAGATGAAAATACACATTAAAAAAGGGGATACCGTTAAAGTTATTTCCGGTGATTCGAAAGGATCTCAAGGAAAAGTGCTCATGGTAGACCGCGACAAGTACAGAGCCTTAGTGGAGGGTGTTAACTTGGTTTCGAAACATACGAAAGCCAATGCTAAAAATCCACAGGGTGGCATTATTAAAAAAGAAGCCCCGATTCATATTTCAAATCTCATGCTTTTGGATTCCAAGGGTAACGCTACCCGTGTTGGAAGAAAATTGAATGACAATGGTAAATTAGTTAGGTATTCTAAAAAATCAGGGGAGGAGATTAAGTAATGTACACACCAAGATATAAAGAAAAATACGACAAAGAGGTTATTCCCGCATTAAAAGAACAATTTGGATTTAAATCCGTAATGCGCGTGCCCAAAATCAAAAAGATTTGTTTAAATCAAGGATTGGGAAAATTCGGTATTGCCGATAAGAAATTGATTGACACAGGGGTAGCCGAAATGACCATGATTACCGGTCAAAAAGCCGTAGCCACAAAATCTAAAAAGGACATTTCTAACTTCAAATTGAGAAGAGGTATGCCCATCGGCGTTCGCGTAACCCTTAGAGGAAACAATATGTACGAATTTTTAGATCGTTTGGTGTCGGTATCCATTCCACGTATTCGTGATTTTAGAGGAATCAGCGATAAAGGATTTGACGGCAGAGGAAACTATACGTTAGGAGTTCCCGAACAGATCATTTTCCCTGAAATTGACCTTGATAAGGTTGCTAAAATTAACGGGATGGATATTACTTTTGTGACAACAGCACAAAATGATAAAGAATGTTTGGCTTTATTAAAACAATTTGGATTACCATTTAAAAATCAGAAATAGAATATGGCAAAAGAATCATTAAAAGCAAGAGAAGTTAAGAGAGCTCGTTTAATCGCAAAATATGCAACTAAACGCGCAGAATTAAAGAAGATTATCAGTGGTGATAATTATGAAGCTAAAGATGCTGCAATCGTAGCATTACAAAAATTGCCGCCAAATTCTAATCCGATTAGATTACACAATCGTTGTCAATTAACAGGACGTCCAAAAGGCTATATGCGCCAATTTGGAATTTCTCGTATTAATTTTAGAGAAATGGCATTGGCAGGATTAATTCCGGGCGTTAAAAAAGCAAGTTGGTAATAAATTTAAAAGAAGCAGAGAATTATGAATACCGATCCCATATCAGATTATTTAACACGTATGAGAAATGCCATCATGGCAAATCATAAAATTGTAGAAATCCCCACTTCGAAGACCAAAAAAGAAATCACCAAGATTTTATTTGAAAAGGGGTATATATTAAATTATAAATTTATGGATGATTGTCATCCGGGCATCATCAAAATTGCCTTGAAATATCATCCCAGCACAAAACAGTCTGCAATTAATAACCTTCAGCGAGTAAGTCGCCCGGGGCTCCGCAGATATGTCAATGTGGAAGAAATGCCCACCGTTCTAAACGGATTAGGAATCGCCATCATTTCAACTTCTCAAGGAATGATGACCGATAAAGAGGCAAAATCCAAAAATATTGGTGGTGAAGTTTTGTGTTACATTAGCTAAAAGGAGGAATAGATATGTCAAGAATAGGAAAATTACCGATAGTACTTCCCAAAGGGGTTGAAATTTCGAGAGATACCAAATCTAACCTGATTACCGTAAAAGGTCCATTGGGTGAACTGAAACAGTATGTTGATGAAGCTATTTCTTACACTATTGAAGACGGCCACCTTGTGTTGGCTCGTGCTACCGAACAAAAACGCCATAAAGCACTCCACGGCCTCTACAGATCTCTGTTGGCCAATATGATCAAAGGCGTTTCCGAAGGATTTGAAATCAGACAAGAATTGGTGGGTGTGGGGTACAAAGCCGAAGCAAAAGGACAACAACTGGACCTCAGCTTAGGATATTCACACAACATTTTATTTGAATTTCCACAGGAAATTAAGGTTGAAACTATTGTCGAAAAAGGGAAAAACCCCATTATAATACTGAAAGGTATCGACAAACAATTATTGGGACAAGTGGCCAATAAGATTCGTTCATACAGAAAACCGGAGCCTTACAAAGGAAAAGGTATTCGTTTTGTGGGTGAAATTGTTAGAAAGAAGGCAGGTAAATCGGCAGAAAAATAATAAAAAGGAGATAAGAAGATGGCTTATAATCAAAAAACATTCAGAAGAAACAGAATCAAGCAACGGGTTCGCAACACAATCAGTGGTACACCCGAACGCCCGAGAATGTCGGTTTACAGAAGTAATCGTGACATTTATGTACAGATTATCGATGACCTTGCAGGACACACTTTGGCTTCGGCATCGTCAGCAGTTGCAGAGATTCGTGATCAAAAAATAACCAAACGCGAAAAATCAACGCTTGTGGGCAAAGCTATTGCTGAAAAAGCAAAAGCTGCCGGCATCGAAAAAGTTGTATTTGATCGCAACGGCTATTTATATCATGGTAGAGTTAAATCTTTGGCTGAAGCAGCTAGAGAAGGTGGTTTAATTTTCTAAAAGGAGGAATATGTCAAATAATAATATGCAAAAAGTAAAAACAACCGATATCGAATTTAAAGATAGGTTAGTTGCAGTAAACAGAGTTACCAAAGTTACTAAAGGGGGAAGAACGTTTAGCTTTTCAGCCATAGTAGTAGTGGGTAATGAAAACGGTATTGTCGGTTACGGCTTAGGAAAAGCGAAGGAAGTATCCGCAGCAATTCAAAAAGGAATCGATGATGCTAAGAAGAATTTGATTAAAGTTCCAATTTTAAAAGGAACTATTCCTCATGCTCAGGAAGGAAAATACAGCGGCTCCGTTGTATTTATGAAACCTGCGGCTCCCGGAACTGGAGTTATCGCCGGCGGTGCTATGCGTGCCGTGTTGGAAAGTATCGGCGTAAAAGACGTGTTGGCAAAATCTAAAGGCTCCACCAATCCGCATAGTGTAGTTAAAGCTACCATCAATGCGTTGTCTCAAATGCGTGATCCTTACACCGTGGCTCAAGTTCGCGGTATCACTTTAGATAAAGTATTTAACGGATAATCAGTAAGATATATTACTAAATTACCCTATAGTAAGAAATCTCGAATAATATTTTTCGGGATTTTTTTTTATTTTTTTGGGGCGTGTCGGCTTCGCCGCCGGTCTCCGGCTCCAAGTCCGCGGCCGAAAGCCGTGATGCCGCAAAGCTGCAAAAGGAGCTTCCTCCGGTCGCTCTTTTGCAGCAGCGGCATCATCGGCTTCCGGACCTTGCGGGCTTTCCGCCTACAACCTCACGCCGGCAACTTGTACCCAATTGACCTCTCACTACTGAAAAATGAATCCCTCAAACCATAGACCAAGAGTGAAATCGGTACATCCGAAACAAAATTAAACCAAAAACGACATTTTTAAGATAAATAAGATAAAAACCGCTTCAATAAAGCAAGTTTTTACGTTGTAAATAAAAAAAACGACTATTTTTGCATTAAATAGAAACAACATATATCCATGAAAACGTCATAGATATATCGTGGTTTTCTTCAATTTTAAATGAGTTTGGGTAAACTATATATAAACTCTTCCTACACAAAAATCCTTTTCGCGATATTGCTATTCTTCGCGTTCAGTTCATCCGTGTTTTCTCAATCGTTCAATATCCCAACGGGAAACAGCGTAGTAACCAATAGTTGTTTTGGTTATTTGTATGATCTTAACGGGCATGGAACCAATCCAAGCACAAACTATACAAAAACGTATAATGCACAATGTGTAGTATATCCGATCGCCGGACATATTTTGACCATAAGCGGACAAATGTGGACATATAATGGAGATTTTTTACGCATTTACAATGGTGTTGGCACCGGTGGAACGATGTTATATCAAGGAACAGGGAATAATTTGGTACCGGCCTGTACTTCGAGCACCGGCCCGCTGACCATCGTATTTGCAAATAATTTGGATAATAATGTTGCACAAGGTTTTGCCTTGACCTACTCCTGTGTGGACACTACCACTCCCGACCCGAGCATATACGACAACTGTATAGATTACAGCGACTTATACGGAGACGGAGTAACGTGTACGTATGGTACTTTTGCCAACCCTTTTTTAAACACAGGCATAGTCAACGGACGACACACCATCATGTCCAACATCTTTCAGACAGATCCTTATGCGCCGGCGCTCATGTGTGTGTATCCCGGAGATCAGGTTTCGGTTCGTTTGGGAAATGACATCAACGGAGCGCAGGCCGAATCCATCACCTACGATTATTACGTAGATACTAATATCTTTCCGATTTTACTGTTAAAATATGCGGCGGTACTTCAAAATCCCGG
>JAKIZI010000036.1 GCA_022708105.1 Bacteroidota bacterium | reverse complement strand
CATTTGTGCCAAAGCTGATTTTATTGAAGCTCTTGCCAATGTGAATGATGGAACGGCTATGTTGCTCGGTCCCGTTCTTGCTCCGCAACTCTCAGCCTCTATTCTTAAAAATCTTCATACCCTCCACATCAGAATGATGCAACATAGTAAAAATGCAATGTATTTGGCTGAAAGATTTAAAGAAATTGGTCTTTCTTGTAAATATCCGGGAATGCCCGAATTTAGAGATCATTTATTACTCAAATCAATTATGAATCCTGAGTATGGTTTCGGAGGAATTTTGAGTATCGATATGGGAACAGCTGAAAGAGCTAATAAAATTATGGAGAAAATGCAACTTGAAGGAGTTGGCTATCTTGCAGTGAGCCTCGGTTATTTTAAAACACTCTTTAGCAATTCAGGAAAATCAACTTCTTCGGAAGTTCCGGAAGAACTTCAAAGAGAAATGGGTATGTCCGAAGGTCTGATTCGTTTTTCGGTAGGGCTGGATATGGATATTGAGGATACGTTCCAAAAAATTAAGCATTGTATCGAAACAGCTTAGATTGTAGAAGGGGTTAATTAAATAGTTAACCCTTTTTTATTTGGAGGCACACCCCGACCGGCTGCGTACTTGGAGCCGATCGCCGACGGCGAAGCCGGGACACCCCCAATATTAATAGATAGAAATACTAAATTCATCATAATAAAGAGTGGATCCTCCCGTATTGAATAAATAAAGAGCAAATTCGTAATCGTTGCTTTCTATCTTGGGCAATTGGAAAACAAGTGAGACCTTTTGCCATTCATTTTGTTTTTGTATCAATTGTTCCAGATTATTGGATTTGTAGTAAATATTTTGACCGTTTTCATGAATAGAGACCACTATTTCGCAATTTATCTCCGTATGCCTTAAAAAATAAGAAGAAAATAGCAATGTTCGAGACTTCTCTTGTAACTCCGAAAACTGATTCGTCTTGTATGTTAATCCGTATAGAATATCAGGATGGAGCAAACCGGATGCTCTCCCAGAATAGGATTTTTGGTAGGTTGGCTCATAATTTTGCCAAAAAACTCCCGGATTTGTTTCAAAATCTACATCTCTTTCAAAAACAGCTTTCTTTTCGTTTAACCCAATAAAATCTAAAAGAGTTTGATGAAGATTCGTTGAAAGAGTGCACACGGAAATTTTTCCATTGTCTGCAATTTTTTTCAATTTATTTATAATGGCAGGGTAGGGCGTGTACATGTCCGAAATGAAATATTCATTCTGGATTACGATATAGTCAAAATCCCATTCAAGAGCTCGCTCAAGATTCTCCTTTTTGGTGTCCATGACTGCATATCCTTTTCGTTGCATGAGCAAAAACGGAATATTGGGAGCCACCGCATCCAAAACCAATATTTTGGATGATTTTGAAATACCTAAGGAATCTAAAAAATGAGAGGAATTATGGTAGTTGTTGATCGTGGCTTCTGTCTTGTCCCAAGAACCGGTTTCTCTCCTCTGTTCCTGCGATTTTATCGGTTGAATCAGAAGTATTAATGAGATGATACCCAAAAATGCGATTTTAAAGATGTGTATGCTCCTTTTTTCGGTTTTTGGAATAAGGGCAAGTAGTAATATTAAAAATAGATTTAACGGCAGATAAAAGGTGTCTATGAAATAGTAATCATGAGCGGAAAATTGTCGCATCATGAAAATAAAAAAAAGAATACATCCGCACAAATACGAACCAATCAGCAGCCCAAAATAGATTTCCGGTCTTTTTATATTTGATTTCCGCCGGAGAAGGGAAAAAATGCCCACAATGGTGAGCATGATTAATATAAGGTAATGATAGATGCTGAAATATTGAAAAAGCCAATTCTGGTAAATGAATTTCACGATTTTCTTAACTTGATCGAAGCTTTCTGCCGGCAACAGATGATTTAAAAATATTGAACCATAAAGATTTTGCAAATGTCCGTTGTACAAAAAATAGGATAATAATAGGGCAACGGAAACCATAATCGGTAGAATTTTGGCAACAAAAGAGCTCTCTTTTCTTATTATTCTGATGAATTCGATCGATAAAACGGCTACAATAGGAATGGCAAACGTGGTTCGGGAAAGTGCTGCCAAGGTGAGAAACATGATACTGCCCCAAAAGTGTTGATTTTTGTTTTCTTGTAAATATTTATAGTAGAAAAAGATCCCGATAATAGCATTGGATAGAGAAGGAATTGTCGGGAGAAATCCTGATTGATAATATACAAATACAGAAGAAGTAGCCGCAAACAGTACCGCAAATGCAGATTTTACATAGTCTTTTGTTATGGAAAATGTCAATTTGAATAAAAAAAATAGTCCTAAAAAACTATACAATAAAATGTACATACGAAACACCCAAGGAGAAGTGTTTCCCGTGATTTTCATCAGCAAAGCCGGAATATAATCATGAATGGGGAAATTTACGGACGTAATTGTTTGCTTCGAAGGGACTTCCCAGTTGTCCGGAAATTGATGATTGTAAACAAATGTTTGCGGTTTGAAAAAATTAAAACCATTCTCTAAAAAACCTAATGACAGCGCATAACGATCTGATTGAGCCCATGCATGTATATGCGACGGAAATTCATTGATGTATTTATGATGATAGACAAAAGCAAGAATTATAAAAAACAATAAGATGCCAATGCCTTTTATTTTTGCTTTCATTGAGGATTTTTTTTAATAAAAATTGCTTTAATCGTTTCCTCTGATATTATGAAGCAAAGATATCATTTTTTTTTATTAGGGAGTTTCGTTTTCGCCGTAGGACTCCGGCTGCAAGTCTGCCCTATTTACATTCCAATCCGGTTTTTTTACCGCCAATTTCAACCAGTGTATTTTTATTTTCACACAAGTTATTATCTTCGCCATACAGCGGAACGGTAATGGATTCTTTAACTTCACCGTCAGCCCATCTTGTACAAGTACAACTTTTGCTGCAAGAATTTACCAAGCAAATAAATCCAATTCCGATAAAAAGAAGTGCAATTGTTTTTTTCATGTTATTATGGTTTTAAATTATGTGTACAAAGATATTCTTTTTTTAATGAAAGTGATAATATCTATCTATATTTCACAAAGATTATTTTATAAATCTCAATTTCGAGTAGATATGGTACAGATACTTTTTATTTGTAAAACTATTTACATTCAATACCTGTTTTTCGGTCGTTTACAATAACAACAGTGCTTTTTTCCTTACAACTGTTCGGGTCATTCTCACTTAATTCAATTTTATAAGGTTCTCCTGCCACTCCGTCAAACCAGCCTCTGCATGTACAGTTTTTGTTACATGAATTAAAAATGAAAATAAATCCGACACTGATTAATAAAATAGAGAGTACTCTTTTCATAATTTCGATATTTTAAGTTTATAAATGCAAAGATATCCTTTTTTAGGATATTTTAAAGTTTATAAAACTTAATTTAAGAAATATTAGAGAATCTGTGCAACAATTTCCTCAAATACAGACACTACATTTTTGTCGGGTTGACTGAAAACGCTCAATCCTTTGTCAGCAGCTTCGCCCACTTCAGCAACCAATGGAATTTGCCCCAATAGTTTACTGTTTAATTCTTTGGCTAATAATTCACCGCCTCCTTTTCCAAAGATATAGTATTTTTCTTCCGGATGATTTTTAGGCGTAAACCAAGACATGTTTTCCACAACACCTAAAATCGGGATGGATAAATCGGGATTCGTAAACATGGAAGCCGCTTTACGGGCATCATTAATGGCAATTTCCTGTGGCGTGGTGACCATAATTATTCCTGTCAGGTTCAACTTTTGCATCGTGGTCAGTTGAATATCCCCGGTTCCCGGAGGGAAATCAATAATCATATAATCAATATCGCCCCATTGGGTATTTTCATATAATTGTGTCAAAAAACTTGCCGTCATCGGTCCACGCCAGATTAATCCGGCATTTTTGGGAATAAAGAAGCCCACAGATATAATTTTAACCCCGTATTTTTCAATGGGGAAAATGAGTTCTTGATTTTCATTTCCCGACACTTCCGGCTTCGCATCTTCAATCCCAAACATCGTTGGAATCGAAGGCCCATAAATATCAGCATCTACTAAAGCAACTTTTAGGCCTTGTCGTGCCAAAGCAATCGCTAAATTGGCAGATACGGTGGATTTTCCGACTCCGCCTTTACCCGAAGCTACTGCAATAATGTGTTTCACATCGGGTAATTTTATTTTTTCAAATATACTCATGTTGTTTTATTTAATTTTGTTATGTGTTTAAACGTTATTATGCTTCATTCATTATATAAGCTTCTAATTTTATTCTATACTGCTTCCAATCCTTGTTCTAAATCATGAATAATATCTTTAACATCTTCAATGCCAACAGAAAAACGAATCAAATCATCAGTAATTCCTGCTTTTAATTTATCTTCTTTACTCACAACGGCATGAGTCATTGAAGCCGGATGTTGGATTAATGTTTCCACGCCTCCTAAAGAGACGGCTAACATTGCCAAATGAACATGGTCCATAAGTTTTTTACCCGCATCATATCCCCCCTTTAGTCCAAAACTCATCATTGATCCAAAACCATTCATTTGGATTTTTGCCAATTCAAATTGTGGATGCGAAGGTAATCCCGGATATTTAATCCATGCTACTTTGGGATGGGCAGCTAAAAATTGTGCAACTTTCATTGCATTTTCCTGTGCTCTTTCAATACGGATCGCCAATGTTTTGACGCCACGGAGAACCATAAAAGCTTGCGTAGGATCCATATTGCACCCTAAAAAGACCATGGAGTGTCTGATTCTTTTGTAAATCTCCGGATCTTTTGCTACGATAACACCTCCGACTATATCTGCATGTCCATTGATAAATTTGGTTACAGAATGGAGTACTACATCTGCTCCTAATTCTAAGGGTTTTTGTAAATAAGGAGAACAAAAAGTGTTGTCCACTACAAGAATCAAATTATGTTCTTTTGCTATTTGTGCACAAGCCCGAATATCGGTAATCTCCATTGTAGGATTGGCCGGTGTTTCAATATATAAAACTTTTGTATTACTCTGTATTGCAGCTTTGATATTCTCGGGTTTTGATGTATTTACGAAGGAAGCTTCCACGTTGTATCGTGCAAAGTCTGCTTCTAAAATTCCTCTTGCCGGACCATAAACCGCATCCGAACTGATAATATGTGTTCCCGCCCCTAATAATGCCATATAGACACTGCTTACAGCACCCATTCCTGACGCAGTGGCAATCCCATCATATCCACCCTCTAATTCGGCTATATTTTGCTCCAAGGACTTAATGGTTGGATTTCCAATACGAGTGTATATATATCCGTCACTTTTTCCTGAAAAACAATCAGCTCCGTGTTGTGCATTTTTAAATTTAAAAGTTGAAGTTTGATAAATAGGAACAGTGGCACTGCCGAATTCATCTTCAAAAGCTCCTGCATGAATTAATTTGGTGTTAAAACCTTTGTCTGTCGTTTTCATTATTTTTTCTGTTTTATTGTTGTGTGTTATAATTTTTTTTAATTTTTCTGTAAATTCTTCTGAGTTCTGCCGATGTAGTTCCTTCAGGCTGATATTCAAAGATACTCTTCTTCTCCGTCATAGCTTTTACAAAATCAGCGTCAAACGGAATTTTTCCTATATAAAGAGAGTCGGAATGGGTACACCACGATTCAATTTCTTTAGATATGTTTTTATTAATGTCGTATTTATTGATTAATACCAAAGAGGGAATCTGAAAATGATCTAAAACGGCTTTAATGCGTTCTAAATCTTGAAAACCTGACAGTGTCGGTTCAGTCACAATTAAGGCCATATCAACGCCGACAATGGTAGAAATTACCGGACAACCTATTCCCGGAGGTCCATCAATAAGAATAGTTTCTATTTGATGTGCCCGAGCAACTTCCAATGCTTTATCTCGGACTGCATTAACCAGTTTTCCGGAGTTTTCTTCTCCGGGGGCTAATATTCCGTAAACCATTTTTCCATTACGAAATGTTCCGGAGTAAAGTCTGCTTTCGTTTTGCGGCTCATTCGAAATTGCTCCAACGGGACAAAGCCGACTACATAGGCGACACCCGTCACATGCAACTTCCGAAATAGAAACCATTCCCTTTGATAAATGGATGGCGTCAAATCGACAAAACTGTATGCAAATTGCACAATTCGTGCATTTTGTATAATTTATTACTGCATGTTCAGAACCTGTAAATTTTTCTATTTCCTCATGGGACGGGTCAAAAAGCAAGTAGAGATTGGCGGCATCTACATCACAGTCAACCAAAACAAGTTGCTCTTCCATTGTGGCAAATGCAGCACTGATACTACTTTTCCCTGTTCCTCCTTTTCCGCTGATAATGGCTATTTGCATGTTTTTTCTTTGATTTGTTCATATAATATTTCAAATCTCTTATGCCATTTCGGGTGCAAGTCAGAAATGATTTTTCCTTCAGAATAGGAAACTGCAATTTCTGATTCATAAGGAATTTCCATTAAAAGTTCTATCTGCTCTTGTTCTATATATTCGTAAAGATTACGATTTCCTAAGGTTGATTTGTTTATAATAACGCCATAAGGTTTGTTTAACTTTTTCAGTACTTCAATACTCTTTTTAAAGTCACTCATTCCGAAAGGTGTCGGCTCGGCAACTAATACCACATAATCTGCTGTCGCTACGGTGTGAATAAACGGGCATGACGTGCCGGGAGGGGAATCCAGAAGAATTATATTTTGATTATCTGCTTCTTTTATCGCTGCTTTGATGACATTCACCGGAGAATAAACCCCAATGTTTACCCGAGCTTCAATGAAAGAATTTCCTTCTTTGATAAAAAATGTCCGAATATGACCAATATTCATCTCTTTTTCGGTAATGGCATGGTGTCCGCATGCAACAAGACAAGCCCCGCACGAATGACATAACTCTTCTAATACAGATATTTGGTGGTGCATGGGCAGATAAAAAATGGCATTGTAATTGCAATACTCATGGCACTTTCCACAAAAACGACATGACTCGGAATTAATTGACGGGATACGAACTGTAACCACTTTTTCTTCAATTAAATCTCCTATGAAGAAAAAATGATCATTTGGCTCTTCGGCATCACAATCAACCAAACTGACAGGAATATTTTGTTGTGAAAGTATTGCAAATAAATTGGTGGAAATAAACGTCTTCCCTGTTCCTCCTTTCCCACTCGCAATGGCAATCTTTACGGGATTTTTTCTCATGCTGACTTTTTGAGAATCAATTAAATTAGGAGTGTCCGTGTTCGTGATGATGCCCGTGTCCGATTTGATTATCATGCCCACAAGAGTTTTCCATTAAGATGAGTTTGCCCGACAAAAATTGTATAACTAACTCTTCCGTTCTTAATACCGGAGCCCCAACATGCACATTAATATTTTCGGTATTAAAAAGAGTTATGGCATGTTGTCCAATGCCTCCGACAATAACATCTGTTACACCAAATTGGGCTACCCATCGGGGATATAACCCGGGAACGTGTTCCGGCGGCGTTACTTTTTCTATCTTCATGATTTGCCCTGCTTCCGTGTCAACAATGGCAAATTGTTGACAATGACCAAAATGACTGCACAAATAATCATTTTCAAGGGGGATTGCAATTTTTTTATTCATTTTTATTCATTTTTAGGATTTTTCAATCATGTCAATAATTTCTTGAACCGTATGCTCTCCTTTTATAGAAATCATCTGAATTTTTAAACTATCTAATAAAGGTTTTACTTTAAAACCAAATTCAACAGAGACAATTTTTTCCACTTTTCGAGAGGCAATCAATTGCACTGCAGCAGAACCTGCCCCTTCTTCCGCATGAATACCCGCATTCGGAATGAATTCCATGGCTTTTGTTACGGTGTCGTAAATGACAAAATAGGCACATCTCCCAAAACGTTGATCAACTTTTGAGATGAGCGAATTTCCGGTGGATGTAATGGCTACTTTCATGATACTCTATTTTTTGATTATTAATTGTTTTTCTACTATCGCTTCCCTAAAATCTCTTTACACATCCTGTCTTTGTCTCCTCAACTTTATGAATTTCTTTCCCACCGCATAAAGGACAAACCAAAACATCCTGCTCTTTGTTGGGATTATTGAAATGACAGGTGCAACCACTACAATGATACCAATCACTGTCAAAATAGACCTTGCCTCCTTCAATCAAAATCTGTTTCCCCTCCACAAGGGCTTGGGCAATCTTTTCCCTCGCATCGGCATAAATCCTGGTAAATGTCGGTCGTGAAATCTGCATCAATTCCGAAGCTTCACAATGATTTTTTTTCTCGTAATCACATAACCGGATTGCTTCATATTCCTCATAATATAAGGTGATAAGTTCCCTTTTTTCTTCTTGTAAAATTTGATTCCCGTAAGGTTTAAAACCTTTCATCAATGGAATATTGAGAATTTTTCTGATTCTTTTGTGCCTTGGTGACATCTGACGATTTTTTTATTTTTAAATTGAGCCATTGTTCAAATGCAAAGATAATGAATTATTGTTCATAATAGTTATTTTTTGAAAAAAAAATCTTTTTTTTATAATCTTTTGATTGATAGTATCTTATTTTTTATATAAAAATAGAATTTCAAATATTCACTTTTTTTAATATTACTTAATAAGAGAAAATGCAGAGTAGGATAGTAGATTTATTTGTATCTTTGTCGCTGAAAAGAATGATATGAAAAAGATTGTTTTTATTTCTTTAATTGTATGTATAATAAGTAATTATACGTACTCACAATCGTTCCGTTGGGTTGAAGATAGCGTCATGTCGCAACAAATTCCGGTAGGATTATGTACTTGGAATGATTTTTCTTCTCATGATTTTTTTGCCGAAATGCAACAATTTTATGATGATTATCAACCTCAAAATCTCGTTTTAAAGCAAATTGCGGATCTTCTCAAAGAGAATGAACAATTTTCGAAATGGGAAGTGACAATCGTGTTTGGAGCTTGGTGCTCCGATTCGCGAGAACAATTGCCGGCGTGGAAGAAAATTGCGGACCAACTGCAAACCGACTATCAAGTAACATTCTCGTATCGTTTGATTGGTTGCGACCGTTCAAAGCAAACCGATATCGCTGAATATGATACGCTTGTAGATACGCTCTTTTCGAGAGTGCCCGCATTTATTTTTGAATATGTAATCCCGGAAAATCCTACAGCCTCGGAAAAGAGATTTGTCAAAGGGTTGATTGAAGAGACTCCCAATGCATCTATAGAAGACGATATGCTTCTTATTTTGCAACAGAATATTAAATAGAATCTATTATTAATAAAACCAACTCAGAATATACAACATGTTAGTAATCCAAACGCTTGACGAATTGAAAGATGTGCTTTTCAGAGTGAAAAGCAGTGGAAAGTCTGTCGGTTTTGTCCCTACGATGGGGGCGCTTCATGACGGGCACCTCTCCTTGCTCCAACGCGCTAAAAAAGAAAATACAGCGGTTGTTTGTTCCATTTTTGTCAATCCGGTTCAATTTAATAATGCGGCTGACTACACGCAATATCCCCGTACGTTGGAAAAAGATATTGATTATATTTCCGAGGTGGCGGATATTGTTTTTGCTCCCAGTCAAGAAGAAATTTTCCCCACTGTGCCGACCGAAAAGTATCATTTCGGTATTTTGGAATCGGTAATGGAAGGAGCTTATCGTCCCAATCATTTTAATGGAGTTGCCATCATCGTGAAACGGTTATTTGATTGGATTATGCCTGATAAAGCCTATTTCGGAGAAAAAGATTATCAACAACTCGTGATTATCAAAGAGTTGGTGCGTGAATTGAATTTGCCTGTTGAAATTATCGGTTGCCCCATTGTAAGAGAATCCAACGGCTTGGCCATGAGTTCCCGCAATAAGCGACTTTCTCCTGAAGAACTCCAAATTGCTCCCAATATTTACCGAATATTGCAAGGTTCGCTTTCTCAGATGCACCTTTCCGTTGAAGGAATGAAAAAATATGTAGTGGACGAAATCGGGAAAATAAGTGCCTTTAAACTCGAATATTTCGAAATTGCCAATGCCGAAACGCTCCAACCCGTTGCATCACTCGACGAAGCCAATTCCATTATCGGTTGTATTGCTCTGTATCTCGGGTCTGTTCGGTTAATAGATAATATTATGATTAAAAAATAATTCAAGATGCAAATAGAATTGTTAAAATCCAAAATTCATCAAGTCGTCGTCACAGAAGCAAATTTGCACTATGTCGGCAGTATTACGATTGATGAAACCCTCATGGAAGCTGCGAATCTTATCGAAAATGAAAAAGTACAAGTACTCGATATTAATAACGGAGAACGTTTAGATACATACGTCATTAAAGGCGCAAAGGATTCCGGCGTGATTTGTCTCAATGGCCCTGCCGCCCGCAAAGTGCAAGTTGGTGATGTAGTGGTGATTATCTCCTACTGCATGATGGATTTCAACGAAGCAAAATCCTTTAAACCTACCATCATTTTCCCTAATAAATTTAATAAACTTAAATAAGATTGATATGTATAAGTTAGTTTTGATTCGCCACGGCGAAAGTACATGGAACAAAGAAAATCGCTTCACCGGTTGGACAGATGTGGACTTGTCCGAAAGAGGCGTTAAAGAGGCTAAAGAAGCCGGAAAGAAATTGAAAGAGGCAGGTTTTAAATTTAAATTTGCCTATACTTCTTTCTTGAAAAGAGCTATTAAAACCCTGAATATTGTGCTCGAAGAGATGGATATGCTCTGGATTCCCGTTGAAAAAACGTGGCGTTTGAATGAAAAACATTACGGTACGCTTCAAGGATTGAACAAAGCTGAAATGGTTGATAAGTACGGCGAAAAACAGGTACTCGTCTGGAGACGAAGCTACGATGTTCGTCCACCTGCACTGGAAGACAGCGATGACCGTCATCCCAAAAACGATCCCCGTTACGCAGCATACCTTAACGAAAAAGGCGCTACTCCGGCTACCGAAGCATTGATTGATACCGTTGACAGAATCGTGCCTTTCTGGAAATCCGATATTTCCAAGAAGTTGAAAGAAGAGGGCGAAATTATTGTGGCTGCCCACGGCAACAGCCTCCGTGGAATTGTGAAGTATCTCAAAAATATTTCCGACGAAGAGATTGTTTCCCTGAACTTGCCAACCGGCATCCCATACGTTTTCGAATTCGACCAGGATATGAATCTCGTGAAAGACTATTTCCTTGCCGACGAAGAAACTCTTAGGAAATTGATGGAAGAGGTTGCCAATCAAGGAAAAAAGAAATAATCTGTTTCTCTTTTTTCTGACTTTGTCACTCAAAATTTAGCGAAAATTTAAATTATTGATATACAAAATAATATGTTTTTGCGTATCCTGTTTTTTGGGGATGCAAAAAAAATCATACAATCGCAACAAAGGATTAAGATGGTTGGAACAAAATCGTGTACTTGATTATCAAGGACTTTTGATTGATTTTTGATGGTTTTTATTTTTCCCCGGACACCAATAATTTTTTTTACTATTTCTGTTGAAAACGAGAAATATCATGATCAACCCAACGAGGCCAATACCACTGATGAGTAAATAACCGCCTTTTAGTCCATAAAAAGTATAACCCAATCCGATAATTAGCGGCCCTAATGTTTGCCCCAGTCTAAGATTCATTCCGTTTAATGACATAAATGCGCCCCTGAGATGATCGGGGGCTTTGTTGGCAAGCATGGTTTGCAAACTCGGCATGTTGAGTGCCTGAGCCGTTCCAAAAAGTAAAATCGGCACAATGAACAAAAACAGCAGATTTAAATACGGAAATACAATATTTACTATTATATAGAGAATAAATGCAATTTTAAGGAGTGTAATGCTTCCAACCCGTTGCGTCAATTTTCCAATCTGCGTAGCCACTATAATGGAGGCAAGAGAGCCTATAGAGGCCATAAGTCCTATTTGCGGAGCAGAAAGTGCAAATTTCTCATGCAGCAAAAATGGTAAATAGGTGATAAATGCCCCGTACATGATGATAAAAGTAAAAATGCCAAGTATGAAAATGGTGATAATCTCTTTATCAAAAAGAGTTTGTCCCATAGCCCTGAAATATTGTTTTATGGAAGTGGGCTTTTTAATGGCGGGCTCCTTAATTCCGAAGTATAAAAAGAAGGCCACCGGAATTGCCAATAGCGGTAATAAAAATGGGAAGTTCCATCCAATTCCGGCCATTAATCCTCCAATAAGTGGATACGAAGCCGTGGCCATGCTCAATACGCTCGCATTATACCCCATAGCGGCAGGTCGTTCCTTTCCGTGATAGAAATCTCCGATGAGCGTTGTGTTTAATGAAGGCAATGAAGCGGCTCCGATACCCTGCATAAACCGAAACAGCAACATCAATTTGAAGTCGGAGACAAAATACAACGAAAATCCCGCCACCGCAAATAGTAATAGCGAAGGGAATAATACTTTTTTTCTGCCAAATCGATCGGCAATAATACCGGTAATCGGGGTGAGAAAAACTCCGGGCAACGTAAATACACTGATCATCCAGCCGATTTCAGATTGGGAAAGTTCAAGGGCTTCGGCCATCTTCGGCAATGCCGGTGTAATACTAGCAACCCCCATGACGGCAATAATCGTGATGGAAAAAATAACATAGAGTCGTCTCTGCTTAAATAGTGGTATCATCCAAAATCAATTGTCATTTATTTTTATGATCGGTTGCTTCATTTTCTAATCCTTCCCACCAGTGTTCAAATTGTTGCGTGCTGTCCCTTAAGAATACAAAATCCCCAATCATCGGACGAATAATCCTTAAAGTTGCTGAAGGTTTGAGTCGTTCAATATCTCTTATCGGGGTATCCCAAGAATGAAAGGACAATGCAAACTTTGAGTTGTGTACCGGCAATAAATTCTTTCCTTGCAAGTCAATGGCGGCTTGAACGGTTTGCTCCGGCATCATGTGGATATCTTTCCAAGCTTCATTGTATTGTCCGTTTTCTAAAATTACCCAATCAAAAGGTCCGAACTGATCTCCCCACTTTTTAAAATCTTCATGATAGCCGCCATCCCCGCCAAGGAAAAATTTAAAATCGGGCGTTTGTAAAGCAAATGCCATAAATAGGGTAGGATTTCGCTTAAGAAATCGTCCGGAAAAATGTTTTGTCGGTAGTGTGTGCAAAGTAAAATTATCTTCTAATGAGATGGTTTGGTACCAATCTGACTCAATGATGTTTTCGGACCGATATCCCCAACGCAGAAAATGTTCGCCCACTCCCAATCCGCAAATTGTTTTCCGTACTTTCTTTTTCAAATTTTTTATGGTTCTATAATCAAGATGATCGTAATGATCATGCGTTATCAACAGATAGTCGATAACGGGAAAATCTTCGGCAGAATAGGGTGTGGTGTTGTCAAATGCTTTATTGACAAAGAAAACGGGAGCCGCATAGGAGGATAATACCGGATCAATCAAAAATCGTTTTCCGTTGACTTGAATATAATAGGATGAATGTCCCAGCCATATAAGCACATCTTGGTCAAGCGGTATTACTTTCAAGTCGTGTTTTATGGAAGGAATAGTAACCTTTGGTGTCACTTGTCTCTTTTCAAAAAAAAGTCGTTTGCCCATGGTAAAGAACGAATGCCCTTCGCCGATAGGACGAATAAAGTAGGGCGGCTTAAATACTCCGTCAACAAAATGCGGAGATTCTACGACCTGTTGCGGTCGTGTTCCATAGGGAAGTTTCCCGAAGGAGGGTTGCATAATAAATATAGCTATGCCCGCAATCAGAATGACAGCGATGAAAAATAAAATCATAAACAATTTTTTTATCCGTTTCATAATATCAAAAGAAAAACGCTTTTTATCCGATATTGTTTTCGGACAATCATAATTATTTACGCTCGATTGTGTCCAAAAATTCTTCGATACAGTGATTGTGTTCTTCGGGATTATCGTGCATGGTTACGTGTGCAGCTCCATGAATTAAAGTGAATTTTGCTCTCGGGACTAAACTTTGATAATATTGAACGGTTGTAGGAAGCGCTTCATCAAACTCGCCAGTTAAAAAAAGCGTTGGAACTGCCACTTCATGAAGTCTTGAGGTACAATCAAAAGTTTTCAATTCTCCGGTTGCGGTAAACTCACTTGGCCCCCACATATAGGCATAAGCCGGACCAACAGCGGAAAAAGATGTTTGCAAATCTTCACTCCACGGAGTTTTTCTAACTACATATTTTTGATAATAATAATTTACGGCATTCAAATAGTCCGGATGATCATAAGTTTGTCGTTGTTCATTAATGTGAATGGCTTGTTGTAAAGAATCCGGAAGTGTGGCAATCAGTTTTTCGGAATCACGTATCCAAAGTTTCGTGCTCAATACAGGACTGCTAAAGATCAGGGCTTTAATTCCCTCAGGATGTTTTAAATAATAAGAGATGGCCAAAGCACTTCCCCAAGATTGGCCGTAGAGGTAAAATTCTTTTAATCCCAAATTTTGGACTACTTCATAAAGTTCTTCAACGTAAAAATCAACGGTCATCAGAGCGGTGTCTTTAATCGTATCCGAACGTCCGGAGCCGAGTTGGTCATAATAAATAACTTTCCGATCTTTTCCCAAGGCATCCATTGGTCGGAGATAATCGCTCGAAACGCCCGGTCCACCATGCAATACCAAGAGAGGAATTTGGGTACCTTTACCCACAATTCGATACCAAACCTTTCCGTGTGCAGTTTCCAAATACCCCGTTCCTTCCTCCAACGGCGAAACGGAATGGCAGCCATTCATGGCTAATAGTATAATTCCCATAATTATTAATGTAAAATGATTAATCTTCATCTATAAAAATCTGATTAATTGTATTTATACTTCAACTTGAGGAGCAAAATTACTTTTTTTTTTGAAACTAAAAAGAAAGTGATTTTTTTATTCAAAAATTACTATTTTTGTTCACAGATAAACATTCCCCTACTTTTGATTGTTTTATTGAGGAAAAACTTTAGAAATCTATTAAATATAAATTATTATGAAAAAGCTATTTATCTTATGTGCCACGGTATTTGTATTATTTAGTAACGGATTTGCACAGTTTCAACAAGAACCGTTGCCTTACGCTTATAATGCGTTAGAACCATATATTGATGCTACAACCATGGAAATACA
>JAKIZI010000035.1 GCA_022708105.1 Bacteroidota bacterium | reverse complement strand
CCTACTTTAATATCGTTAAAATTCTCGATATTAAGACCGCATTCTTGTCCGACCACAACTTCTTTCACATCATCCTTAAATCGTTTGAGGGAGCCGAGTTTTCCTGAATAAATTACAATTCCGTCCCGAATAAGGCGAATTTTGGTATTTCTTTGTAATTTCCCGTCTAAAACCATACATCCCGCAATATTACCGACTTTGGTAATTTTATAGACTTCACGAACTTCAAGATTTGATAATATTTTTTCTTGAATTTCCGGAGAATGCATCCCTGCAATAGCATCTTTAATTTCGTTAATTGCGTTATAGATAATCGAATAGATTCTTATATCTATTTGTTCTTGTTCGGCCAATTTACGAGAGCCGGGAGAAGGTCGCACCTGGAAGGCCACAATGATGGCATTGGAAGCAGAAGCCAACATTACGTCAGTATCGGTAACTTGTCCTACCGACTTATGAATTACATTTACCTGAACCTGTTCGGTAGATAACTTCAATAGTTCATCTGTAAGCGCTTCAACAGATCCATCGGCATCTCCTTTGACGATAATATTAAGTTCTTTAAAGTCTCCAATGGCCAATCGACGACCAATTTCATCGAGCGTAATATGTTTTTGAGTACGCAAGCCCATTTCACGAATAAGCTGCATTCTTTTATTGGCTGCAATACGGGCATCATGTTCAGAAGCACATACTTTAAAAATATCACCTGCCTGAGGAGCGCCGTTTAGTCCGAGCATCAGGACAGGGGTAGAAGGTATTGCAGATTTAACAAGTTGATTTCTTTCATTATAAAGAGCTTTTACTTTCCCATAGCAAGAACCTGCCAAAATGGGATCTCCGAGTTTCAAAGTTCCATTTTGCACCAAAATTTTGGACACATATCCTTTTCCTTTATCCAAAGAAGATTCTATCACAGTTCCTACCCCACTACGATTCGGATTAGCTTTTAGTTCTAACAATTCAGCTTCCAAAAGCACCTTTTCCAAAAGATCATTAATATTCGTTCCATGCTTGGCATCAATTTCTTGGCATTGATACGTTCCGCCCCATTCTTCCACCAAAATATTCATATTGGCAAGTCCTTCACGAATTTTCTCGGGATTTGCAGTTGGTTTATCAATTTTAGTAATTGCGAATACCATGGGAACTCCTGCTGCTTGGGCATGATTGATTGCCTCAACTGTTTGCGGCATAATGGAGTCATCAGCAGCAATAACAATAATACAAAGGTCTGTTACTTTAGCTCCGCGGGCACGCATGGCTGTAAAAGCTTCGTGGCCGGGAGTATCCAAAAATGTAATTTTTCTGCCATCCGGCAACTGAACCTCATAAGCCCCGATATGTTGGGTAATTCCACCGGCTTCTCCGGCAATTACATTTGTTTTCCTAATGTAATCCAATAATGAAGTTTTACCATGATCCACATGCCCCATAACCGCAATAATCGGATGTCTCGGCTGTAAATCTTCCGGACTATCGTTATTATTAAGACTATCTTCATCATCAACATCCACCCCTACAAATGAAACCTGGTAACCAAATTCATCCGCAAGCAGAGAGATTGTTTCTGCATCCAATCTTTGATTAATTGCCACGAAAAGGCCAATAGACATACAGGTAGAAATAATTTGATTGACTGAAACATTCATCAAGGTTGCCAACTCATTAGCCGTAATAAATTCGGCTACTTTAAGTATCTTTTGATCGGCCACTTCTTGTTGTTCATGCTCTAAAATCTCAGCTTGAATATGTTTACGTTTCTCTTTCCTGTGTTTTGAAGTTTTAGATTTCCCCACCGGGCTCATCTTGCTTATCGTCTCTTTAATTTGCTTATCAATTTCTTCTTTTGATAATTCTGTTTTCGGAGGGATCGGTTTTATTTTATCACTTCTGGAGTCCCCTTGAGAAGGAACCCCCGGTCTTTTAGTACCCGGTATTCTCTTTCTTTTCCGCTTATTATCCAGTTTTTTTTCTGATTGATCATCCTTTTTAGTCGCAATATGACGGGTATTTGTACTATCCGCCGGCGATTTCTTTTGTTCTTCTTTTATAACCATAGTCCCAAGCACTTTAGGCCCGGCTAATTGAGGAACATGAGTTGCATAATGTTCTTTTGGTGGAGCGGCCGATGGAGTTGTATTTGAAGAATTAGCTGTGGGTTGTGTTTCTTGTTTTGCTAAAACAATCGGCTTCGATTTTTTGGGAACCTGTTTTTCGCCTTCTTCGTTTATTGGCAAGTCCTCAATTTCTTTTTCAACTTTTGGTGAAGATTTGGCCTTTTTAATCTTGGGGGTAAGGTCAATTCTACCGATAATTTTCAGTTCATTCGGTTTAGTTTTTTTCTCCTGAAGAGGTTCATTTTCGTTATCTTCAACAGAATTTGATATCTCCGGGGCCTTTGGTTCAGATTCAGAGACTTCTTTTTTAGACTCATCGGGAACGTTATCAATATTTGCAGATTGATTGATAAACTCTTGGGGAGCCTGCACAATCACTTCTTCTGACGGTTTTACTGCAGGTTGTTCTTCTTTATCTTTAGAGTCATCCAGATTGATTGTCCCAACTACTTTAACGCTGACTTTGGGCGTTTTAAGAGCCGTTCCGGGTATTTGTTCTACATTCTCTAAAATGTCTTTCGCGGGTTCTGATTTTGCAACTTCTTCCTTCTTTACTTCTTTTAGTTCTTCCTTCTTTACTTCTTTTTGAACATCATTCTTCACTTCCTCATCCTGCTTTGCACTTTTCAAATCCCCATATAGTTTTTCTACATTTTCTTTATCCAGTTTATCCCCATAAAATTCTTTAACCAGAATTTCATACATCTCCGGAGTCAATTTAGAGTTCGGACTATCTTCAATTTCAAAACCTTTATTCTTAAGCTTATCAACAATAGTTTTAGATGCAACGTTAAATTCCCTTGCAGCTTTTCCTAATCTTGGTGTTTTTTTCTCTTCTGCCATATTCAAATATTTCCTTTTTTAATTGTTACTGTTTTTTTGATAAAGTTTCGAGTTGGGATAGATTGAGCCAAATTTCCACAATGCTCCGTATTTATTAATCCAATTCAAATTCTTTTTTAATTGAAGCAATCATCTCATCAACAGTTTCTTCTTCAAGATCGGTACGTTGTATTAGCTCCTCGCGAGTCAATTTAAGAACACTCTTAGCGGTATCACATCCAATATTTTTAAACACATCAATAATCCATTGATCGAATTCATCATTAAATTCGTTCAAATCTACATCATCATCATCCACTTCATCATCTCTGAATACATCAATTTCATAGCCGGATAATTTACTAGCCAATTTAATATTGTAGCCTCCTTTACCAATGGCAAGAGAAACCTGATCTGCTTTCATAAACACATTGGCTGTTTTCTGTTCTTCATCAATATCAATAGATGTTATTTTAGCAGGACTCAATGCTCTTGAAATAAGAAGACTGATATTAGAAGTATAATTGATTACATCGATATTTTCATTCCGTAATTCGCGAACAATACTGTGAATACGGCTTCCCTTCATTCCCACGCAAGCGCCCACAGGGTCAATTCTATCGTCGTAGGATTCTACCAATACTTTTGCTCTTTCTCCCGGAGAACGAACAATATTTTTAATAGTAATCAATCCGTCATACACTTCCGGAATTTCAACTTCCATCAATCTTTCTAAAAGTGTAGGTGATGTTCTCGAAATTATAATCAATGGTGTTGAAGCCCTCATTTCGACTCTTTGCACAACAGCAGTCAGGGAATCTCCTTTTTTATATTTATCAGCAGGAATCTGTTCTGATTTGGGTAATACTAACTCTACTCCCTCTTCATCAAGTACCAAAATTTCTTTTCTCCACACTTGACTTACCTCTCCTGTAATTAAATCGCCTATTCTATTTTCATATTTCTTGAAAATTATATCTTTTTCGTAGTCGAGAATTTTAGCTATCAAATTCTGTCGGAGGGCCAAGATCTCTCTTCGGGCAAAATCAGACATTCGCACTTTATCAATTACTTCATCGCCGATTTCAAAATCAGGTTCAATTTTGATAGCATCGGAATATGAAATTTGAGTGAACTCATTTTCTACTTGTCCATCTTCTACAACTTCACGATATTTCTGAATCTCAAGGTCTCCACGATCCACATTGACAATAATATCAAAATTTGCATCCGGACCTAATTTTTTGGTTAATGCAGAACGAAAAACATCTTCCAGAATACGCATAAGGGTTTCTCTTTCAACATTTTTTAATTCTTTGAATTCCGCAAAGGTTTCAATTAAATTTTGGCTCTCTTCCATTTTTATTGATTATTAATAATTTAACTTTAAATTATCTGACTTTTTTTTTCTAATTTAACACTATATCAAAGAAATAAAATAAGGGCTACACGCCCCTATCATCATCATCATCGTTATCCTAAAGAAAACTCCCACCTTGAGAGTGAGAGTTTCGAGCGTTGACCAACCAGGATTCGAACCTAGACAGACAGTACCAAAAACTGTAGTGCTACCGTTACACCATTGGTCATTCATCCTTTCGTTTGAGGGTGCAAAAATACATCTTTTTCTTTTATCCGCAATATTTTTTTTCATTTTTTTCATTTTTTTTTCATTTTTCACAAAAATAACGTCCTGACTTGTCCCCTTTAAATTTAGTATGGTTCTAATTATTTCATAATCAAGACTTATTTCAAAAAAGTAGTATTTTTAGCGCACTAAGGGCTTTTATTATGAAAATCAGGATCATTAAAACCGCACTTGATTTCGTATGAGAAAAATTACTGCAAAGACGCAAAATCACCAATTATATATTGTGGTGTTTTATGATGAGGGGACAAATTCATAAAGAACAAATAATTCTGCACGTGATGGAGAATACAATCTATAATTTTCTTTTTAATGATACTACTTATATTTAGGATTTTTATGTAAATTTGCAACCTCGTTAAAGTAAAAGCATTTTATTAAATAAGAATTATTTTATTATCATTTAATTATAGAAACATATATCATGAAAAAAGATCATCTTATTTTTGATTTAATTGAGCAGGAACGTAAACGTCAGACCTCCGGTTTGGAATTAATTGCATCGGAAAACTTTGTCAGTGACCAAGTAATGGCCGCAATGGGCTCCGTATTAACCAACAAGTATGCGGAAGGTTATCCCGGAAAAAGATACTATGGCGGCTGTCAAATCGTAGATCAAACCGAACAGATTGCTATTGACCGTGCAAAACAACTTTTTGGTGCCGAATGGGCTAACGTTCAACCGCACTCCGGAGCACAAGCCAATATGGCTGTCTTACTTACCTGTCTTAAACCCGGAGATACTTTTATGGGATTGGATTTATCTCACGGAGGACACTTGTCTCACGGTTCTCCCGTAAACTCATCGGGAATTTTATATAAAGCAGTCGCTTATGAAGTGGAAGAAGAAACCGGAGTCATCAATTACGATAAGATGGAAGAGGTGGCCCTGAAAGAAAGACCTAAATTGATTATCGGAGGAGCTTCTGCATACTCCCGTGATTGGGATTGGAAACGAATGAGAGAAATCGCCGATAAAATCGGAGCCATCCTGATGGGAGACATTTCCCATCCCGCCGGCCTCATTGCACGCGGTTTACTCAATAATCCAATTCAATACTGTCACATCATCACTACCACGACTCACAAAACGTTACGTGGACCTCGTGGCGGTTTGATGCTCATCGGAAAAGATTTCCCGAATCCATGGGGCATTACCACCCCGAAAGGCGAAATCAAGATGATGTCGCAAATGCTTGACAGCGCGGTATTCCCGGGCACACAAGGCGGACCGTTGGAACACGTTATTGCAGCCAAAGCCGTGGCTTTCGGAGAAGCGTTAAGTGACGATTACTTTACCTATATTAAACAAGTAAAAGCCAATGCAGCCGCTATGTCGAAAGCATTTACCGATAAAGGATACAAAGTGATCAGTGGTGGAACCGATAACCATTTGATGCTTATCGATTTACGTACTAAATTTCCGGAAATTACCGGAAAATTGGTGGAAAACACCCTGGTGCGTGCAGACATTACCCTCAATAAAAATATGGTTCCTTTCGACAGCCGAACTCCATTCAGCACTTCCGGAATCCGTGTCGGAACTCCCGCCATTACTTCTCGCGGACTAAAGGAAAACGATATGCCCTTTATTGTGGAACTGATAGACGATGTTATTTCAAATATTGGAGATAATCTCTTTATTGAAAAAACAGCGAAAAAAGTTAATGAATTTATGACAAATCGCCCTCTTAATATATGGCAATAATCAAATACTAAGGCTTCTAATCGTCACGGATGAAAACAAAAACGCAAAAATTAGACGCCATTCTCACACATAAACTCTGGGGAACACTCATTTTTCTATTCCTCATGTGGTTCATGTTCTTCTGTACATTTACATTGGGAGCATATCCGCAACAGGGCATTGAATGGTGCATGGCACAACTCGGGAACTTTCTCGAATCACGAATCGGGGAAGGCTACATCTCTGATTTTGTCAATAATGGAGTAATTGGGGGTGTAGGCAGTGTGCTGGCCTTTATGCCCAATATTTTAATTCTCTTTTTCTTCACTTCTCTCTTTGAAAGCACTGGCTATGTGCAGCGCACCGCTTATCTCTTAGACGGATTAATGCATAAAATCGGATTGCACGGAAATTCCTTCATTCCACTCCTTATGGGTTTTGGCTGTAATGTTCCGGCTATTTTAGCAACCAAAAATATATCCGAAAAAAATGGTAAGATTTTGACAGTTCTCATGGTCCCGTTTATGTCTTGCAGCGCAAAAGTCCCAATTGATTTATTATTGATCGGAACTTTCTTTCCCAATCATCCCATTTCAATGATCTTTCTCATTTACGGAACCGGTATTCTCATCGCCATTATTACCGCATTGATTCTCAATAAACTGGTCTTTCATCCAACCGTAGATAACTCTCCGGTAGTGTTGCAACCCTATAAAAAACCTACCCCAAAGTTCGTCTTGAAATTAATGTGGGAAGCTTCCTATGAATATCTTAAAAAGATTGGAACCGTAGTTTTACTTGCGGTGATGGTTATTTGGTTTCTGGATCATTTTCCGGAAAGAGAACCCCAACATTATGCCTCAAGTGTGGCAGCAATTGAGCAAAACGACAATTTGTCGGATACGCTCAAAAATAGCTTCCTGAAAGATTTAGCGATGGAAAAAATGGTGTATCAACAAGAGCATTCCTACCTCGGGCAAATCGGAACCTTTATTGCACCTGCATTAGAACCTTTGGGTTTTGATTGGAAAATGAGTATCTGTCTGGTAGCCGGACTCCCCGCTAAAGAATTTATTGTGGGCACATTAGGGGTTTTATACAAAACAGAGACCGATGGAGAGGAGGTCAACACCCATCTGCCTGCCCGATTGAAAAATGAAACTTATTTGTCGGGGGAGAAAAAAGGAGAGCCTGTTTTTAATCCCGCAGTAGCGCTGTCTTTCCTCATATTTGCCCTTCTTTATATTCCTTGTATTGCCACCTTTTTCTCCATTAAAAAAGAAGCCGGAATGAAATGGGCTGTTTTTTCCGTGGTTTATTCCATCTCTATTGCATGGATTACGGCTTTTCTCTTTTATCGTGTTGCTTTATTCTTTATTTAATGTATATGAAAAAAATATTCGGATTTTTCCTGTTAATAAGCATTATTGGGGTCTCCTGCAAACCGAAAGAGACACCCATTGAAATCATTCCGGATATTCAAAAAAATCATCTTCAACGAAATCACCTCTTTGGAGATGTTAAAGAGATAACCACAGAAAAATACATAATGGTCAATAATTCAGATTCAATCGCTGAAGAAAAACACCTCTCTACCACTATTCAAAAATATAGTACCGATGGACTTCTAACCGGCATCATTACCCTAAATCAAGATAAAGACACTCTTTTCATCGAAAAGATATTCTACTCGAAAGATGCAAAAGTAGTCTCTTCTCAAAAAACAGATCAAGCGAATAAGGTAATTGCTGAAACCACCTACCAATACGACCGAAACGGATTTAAAACGGAAGAAAAATATATAGAAAATGATCAGGTTTACATGACCATCCTCTATAAAAATGACGACAAAGGCAATGCGGTTGAGATGACGCAAAAACGTGACTCTATAACCCTTACCAATAAATTACGATACGACTCCAACGGATTAATTTCACAAATTGAACAATATGATCCTTTTGGAAAATTATTTAAATACATTACTTACGAATACGATAATTACGGGGACGAAGTCAATCGCAGAGTGTTCAATCAAAACAATAAGCAGATTGAATTTACGTATACAGTATATAATCAAAAGGGGCATTTACAAAAGGTTCTTTACGAAGACTTAATTCACGGAATTAAAACCCTGACCAAATACAGCGGACATGATTCAAAGGGAAATTGGACAATAGGAACATATAAAAAACAAAATCAAATAATTTACAAACAAAAAAGAACGATTCTCTATTATTAACCTAAACAGAAAAAAATGGATTTAAGTAAAGTTTTATCAATCACCGGAAAGAGCGGATTGTTTAAATTAGTATCTCAGACCAAATCAAACTTCATTGTAGAATCTTTAACGGACGGCAAGCGTTTTCCTGCATTTTCGCATGATGGTGTTGCTATTTTGGATAATATTGCTATCTTTACCGATGAAGATGACAAACCGTTAGGAGATGTTTTTCAAGCAATTTACAAAAAAGAGAGCGGTCGGAAAACTCCGGATATTTTAAATAACAATACCCAATTAAAATCCTACTTCGAAGAGATCCTCCCCAATTACGATCGCGAAAGAGTATATGTATCGAACATTAAGAAGGTGTTGGCATGGTATAATCTGTTGATTGAACACAATTTGATTCAACCTGACGAAGAAAAAACCGACACTGCCGGAGCGGAAGAAGCGAAAGATGAATAGTTCTTTGTGTATATCTGAATTCATGGAATATTAATCATCAAAAATAGAATAACATGTCAAAATTGCTTTTATTAGGAGACGAAGCCATTGCGCAAGCAGCATTAGATGCAGGCTTATCGGGCGTATATGCCTACCCCGGAACTCCCTCCACAGAGATTACGGAATTTATTCAACATTCCAAACAAGCTGCAGAAGGAAATGTCCACCATATCTGGGCAACAAATGAAAAAACCGCCATGGAATCGGCAATCGGAATGTCTTACGCGGGAAAACGGGCGTTGGTGTGTATGAAACACGTAGGCCTGAACGTAGCCGCAGACCCCTTCATGAATTCAGCAATTACCGGAGCAAACGGAGGCTTGGTAGTACTTGTCGCCGATGACCCCTCCATGCACTCTTCCCAAGATGAACAAGATTCACGTTTTTATGCCAAATTCGCCATGATCCCTTGCTTCGAACCTTCAAATCAACAAGAAGCTTACGACATGACTTATGACGCATTTGATTTTTCGGAAAAATACAAAATTCCTGTGATGCTGCGCGTTACAACCCGGTTAGCCCATTCCCGCGCCGGCGTTGAACGAAAAACTATTCGCCCCCAAAACGAAATTCGTCTGCATCCCAATCCCAAACAATTTATCCTGCTGCCCGGAAATGCAAGAGTTTACTACAAAGAACTGCTTGACAAACAAACCCATTTTGTTGCCGAATCTGAAACCTCAACCTATAACAAGCTTATTGATGGTCCGAATAAATCTTTGGGAATCATTGCATCAGGAATTGGCTACAATTACGTTAAAGAAAATTTTATCGACACACCCTGCCCCTATCCTATTCTCAAAATTACCCAATATCCGCTGCCTACGGAAAAAATCGCCCAATTATTGGATGAATGTGATGCTGTGTTGGTAGCCGAAGAAGGATACCCGATTATTGAAGAACAATTGCGCGGCTTACTCAACCGAACCGGCAATATCAAAGGTCGAATGGACGGCACATTGCCCAGAACAGGCGAATTAAATCCGAACCATTTAGCAAAAGCGCTCGGCATTAAAGAGGTACACGGACCGGCCATCCCCGAAATCGTTGTTGGTCGCCCGCCCGCACTCTGCTTCGCCTGCCCACACATCGACTCCTATAATGCCCTCAATGAAGCTATGGCACCCTACGGAAAAGGAAAAGTATTTTCAGATATCGGCTGTTACACCCTCGGCGCACTCCCACCCTACAACGCTATCTATTCTACCGTGGATATGGGCGCTTCAATCACCATGGCTAAAGGGGCCGCCGACTCGGGACTACTCCCCGCAGTTGCCGTTATTGGAGATTCAACATTCACCCACAGCGGAATGACTTCCCTCCTAGATGCTGTTTACGAAAATACTCCCATTACCGTCCTTATTCTCGATAACAATACAACCGGAATGACCGGAGGACAAGATTCTCATGCACTCGGCCGTATCGGAAATATCTGCAAAGGCCTCGGCGTCGAAGAAGAACATATCAGAATTATTAAACCTTTGAAAAATCAACATGAACAAAATGTGCAAATCATAAGCGAAGAAATTGCATATCAAGGTGTTTCTGTCATCATTCCAACACGCGAATGTGTCCAAACTTTAAGCAGAAGAATGAAAGCAAAAAAACAACACATGCTTTAATTTACCGATTCATTTGAAATTTAAAAAATAAAAATATGAAAATAGACATTATTTTGGCCGGAGTGGGTGGACAAGGGATTTTGTCCATTGCTTCAATTATTGGTTATGCAGCTGTGAAAAAAGGATTGTACATGAAACAAGCAGAAGTGCACGGTATGAGCCAGCGCGGTGGAGATGTCCAATCTCATTTTCGCCTCGCTGACTATGAAATTTCCTCTGACCTAATTCCGCTGGGAAAAGCGGATCTGATCATTTCGGTAGAACCCATGGAAGCTTTACGCTATCTACCCTGGCTTTCCGCTGACGGGTGGTTAATTACCAACAACCAACCTTTCGTAAATATTCCTAATTATCCCGACGAAGAACTCATTAAAAAAGAGATTGATAACTTGCCCCATAGCTTGATGATTAATGCAGACCAGATTGCAAAGGATTTGGGTTCGGAACGTTCTGCCAATATGGTCATCCTCGGAGCAGCTTCCCCCTACCTGCAAATGGATTTTGAAGCACTCGAAAATGCCGTATCCGAAGTATTTGCCAAAAAAGGCGATGATGTAGTGGCTCTGAACTTAGCCTGTCTTAATGCCGGCAGAACTTATGCCATGGAGCAAATTCGATAATTAACCTCTTTAACGATACATCTGACAATGCGAACAATAAACATGCTGATTATCATATGTCTATTCCTAATCGGCATGTTTGTTCCATGTTTATCTTTTGCCCAAATCACACCTTCGCAAATACCCACAGCTCCACTAAAAAATATATCGGCAGAAGAACTGAATGACCTTTTTGACGAAGCCAACCAACATTTCAAATTCACAGCTATTGAAAAATATACCGATGAAATTTGCAAAGAATTAAACGGCTCCGTCCTCATCTCTTTGAACAACCAAATAATAGTGCATCGTCATGTCGGCTATCTTCGTCTGTATGAAAACCCGAACAGCTATCCCGCGCTTTCTCCGGAGGAGATGCAAACGGCAAGATCTAAAAACAAAAACCAAATCTCCGACTACACGCTGTTTGAATCCGCCTCTATTTCAAAACAATTTACCGCCGCAGCCATTTTAAAACTAGTAGAACAAGAATATTTGGCGCTGACCGACACTTTAAGGTCATTTTTCCCTGAATTGCCCTACGAAAAAGTTACTATCCACCATCTGCTTACCCATACCTCCGGAATCCCGGAGTATTTTGATTTTGAGGTCACTTTTTTTCCCGACACCTCCGTGTTATTGACCAATCAAGCATTTATTGAGTTATTGGCTCAAAAGATGCCCCCCGCCGATTTTAAACCCGGCGAAAAATTCTACTATTGCAATACCAACTATGTCTTGTTGGCCTCCATTGTAGCCCTGATTTCGGGAAAATCATTCGAACAATTTGTTACAGAGCAAATATTGGTTCCTGCCAATCTGCAAAACACCTTGTTCCGGACAGAACTCTCCGCTAAAGATTCCTCCGTTATTGCCAAAGGACATTTGCGAAACAAAGAAGAAGTCAAGCCCATCTATCTCGACGGAACCCTTGGCGACAAAGGCATTTATACCACCGTCACCGATTTGTATCTGTGGGGACAACAACTCTTTAAAGGCAAGATCATTTCCGAAAATTCTATCAATATGGCCGCTTCAGAACAAAATTATCTGTCCGGAAATAAAAAAGCCACAGAAATTTACGGATACGGATTAAGAATAGAAGAAAATAAAAACTACGGAAAATTGATATTTCATGGAGGATTATGGCGAGGATTTCAAAATCTTTACATCTACCGGCCATCCGACCATTGTTACATCATCTTTCTGTCCAATTTACGCAACAATGCACATTTTCGTAAAAGCGATGAATATTTTCACCTTTTAGACGGAGTTTAATTTGTTTTTCTTTTCTATATATATTTATTTTTGGGGCGTATCTGCTTCGCCGCCGGTCTCCGGCTTCCACCTACAACCTCGTGGGGAGCATAATTTTAAAGATCTTGTTTTTCTAAAAAGTTAAAAAAGCGGAAGATAGTAAACAACCATTTATAACATCTCCATAAAAACAATTAAAAAATAGAAAATGCTTTCTATTCTCTAAAATAAACGCTATTTTTGTAGTCCTTTTTTATAAAGGATTTGATAAAATATTTAAAATGGATAATTCTCTCAATCATATTCACAATCACGATACTCAAACCACTCACGGGAAAAGTTTTGCTTTAGCTATCGGCCTTAATATTGCCTTTGTAATCGTTGAAATTGTTTACGGTTTAATAGCAAATTCATCTGCATTGCTTGCGGATGCCGGACACAATGCCGGTGACGTATTAGGTCTTGTTTTTGCATGGGCTGCAGCTTGGATGGCTACCATAAAACCAAAAGGGAAATACACTTACGGTCTTAGGAAAACAACGATTCTTGCATCTATTCTTAATGCCTTGCTGCTTTTTGTAGCAGTTGGAATCATTGCGTGGAATGCAATAGAAAAATTAAAAAATCCGGAACCTGTTTTGGGAACTCAAATTATAATTGTTGCCGCAATAGGAACAATTATCAATACTTTTACCGCTTTATTATTTCTGAAAGGACATAAAAATGACCTTAATATCAAAGGTGCATTTCTCCACATGGCTGCCGATGCTGTAGTTTCTCTTGGAGTTGTGGTTACGGGATTGCTAATAAATATAACCGGAAAACTTTGGATTGATCCTGTCACCAGTTTTGTAATTATATTCGTTATTTTTTGGGGAACCTGGAAATTGTTTACCGCTTCGATTGACCTTGCACTTGACGCTGTTCCAAAACACATTAATTACGAAAAAGTAAAAGAGTTTTTGCAAAATAAAAAAGGAGTCAAAAGTATTCACGATTTACATATTTGGGCTTTAAGTACTTCACAAGTTGCTTTGTCCGTGCACCTTTATATGCCCCATGAAACAGACAACAATTTTCTTGCTGAACTGCAAAAGGAACTTGACCATGAATTTGGAATTAAACATAGTACCATCCAAATTGAGAATAATGAAAAATATTGTGAAACAGATTGTTAAAGCTATTTACAGATATACAAATCTTTTATTTTAAAGATTTTTGATTTGCTAAAACTAAATGTATTTTAGCAAGGTTTCCGATTCATGTTTTATTTTTAAGATTTATTGAAAGAATCGGTAAGGGGTTGAGGGGTGCCCCAAGGGATAGCCTTATTGTTACTAGTGCAAAGCTAACCATAATTTTATATTGAAAATATCACTTTGCAAATCTAAAAGTGAGGTGCTTAGGCGGAAAGCTCGCAAAGACGGGAGGCGATGTGACCGCTGCTGCAAAAGAGCGACCGGAGGAAGCTCCTTTTGCAGCATTGCGGCCACACGACTACCGGCTGCGGACTTGGAGCCGGGCGCCGGCGGCGAAGCCGACACTCCCTGATAAAAAATACAAAAAAACTAAGGAATAACCATCTTCCCGGTTTTGGATCCTCCCATAGAACAAGAGGCCTTAACTTTGACTTTACTCCCGCTTGTCACATTCGTAAGTGGAATTTCAATCGTCTCCGAATTATTGTCCCGTAGGATATTTTCCACAGGAATCTCAATCTCTTTTCCATCCACTTTTATGGAAAGTGTTTTGATGAAATGAACACTAACGTCTCTAACCTGATGCGAAACTTGAACTTTCAACGTTTGCGTTTCCTGGTCGTACGTAACCAATACTTTTTGAGGCGGATGGGCCATCATAAGAACGGGTACCAGCAGCAGCCAAAACAGAAGTAGAATTTTTGTTTTCATGGTGATAATTTTGATGATGAATATAAAGAACTTTTAACAAACAATGTCCTATCATTGTTTGAATACAGAACTCTTATTTATGCAAAAATACTAATAAATGAATGCAATGACTCACTATTGATATTTTTTTACAATTTTGGTAAAAAAAAAAGGAGGTATTTGTGTACCTCCTTTGATGATGATTTGATAGTTCTTTATTTTGAAGATGAGATTTGGGTTACAGTACCATGCATCTCTTTATAAATGCCGCCGTTGGTGGAGAAGCCCAATGTCCAATAATAAACCCCGTCGGTAGATTTACTGCCGGTGGTCGTGGTGCCGTCCCATTGGAAATCGGGTTGCAGCGAACTGAACATCAGTAGTCCCCAGCGATCGTATATATTGATGGTGAAGGAAAACATTTCGAAGTCGTATTCTATTTTAAATACATCATTTACACCATCGTTATTCGGGGTAAAGACATTCGGAATGCGGATATCACAATCTCGGAATTCAACTTCCACAGTAGAAGATGTGGTCCCGCAGTAGCCGGAAACCAAAACTGTATAGGTTCCGGAAACCGTAGGAACAAAATAAGGACTTGTGGAACCGTCATATTCCCAATAGTAGGTATAGCCCGGCGTTGTCGCATCCAACACAATAGGATCGCCTTCGCAAGCAACGGTGTCTCGACCGGTAACCACCACCGGAGTTTGAAGATAATCTACATTGATGGTATCGCTACTGTTATAGCAGATATCGGAAACTACAACCCAATAGGTACCGCCTTCAGGATATACCGTATAGGTTCTATTCGTGGAATTGTCTTGCCACAAAT
>JAKIZI010000034.1 GCA_022708105.1 Bacteroidota bacterium | reverse complement strand
AGCTTGGTTTTTGTTCGAGGGAAGCTTCATTTTTATTAGAGGAAAACTAACAAACAAAAGTTTCTTAAATGATTACTGCTAATCAGGTATTTATGAAAAATAGCAAGATTCATTTCAAGCACTTTAGTTTGTTTTTTCTCTGCTTTTATTTTTTACCGGACAACAATAATATTTATTACAAATTTACCGGACACATTAATTCTTTTTACTACTTTTGTAAAAAAAATACAATACTATGAAAAAGTTATCACTCATTTTTGGATTTCTCTGGTGCTTCACCTCCTTAATCGGTCAGAATTGCATTGATGCGGTAATTATCCGAATCAACCATCAAAACGGAAATACCTCAGATACAATCTTTTGTAAAGTCCTCAACGAAGATGCAACTTACTATACCATTGATAATGGATATGCCATCTCCACTATATCCAAAAATATGGTTATAGATGTCCAACGTTGTCTTAGGGATATGACTGCATTTGAAATTTACAAATATAAGGGGTTTGATGAAGTTACTTTTGATGACTTTACACAACGGAATACTGCCGGGACTTACCTTCGGAAAGCGGCCTTCAATGCTTACTTAGCAACGGGGCTGGCCTTTGCGGGCGGTACTTCATTAACTTTAGGATTCACGATTTTTAACGAAAGCAAGTCTAAAACGGCATGGATTATCGGGGGTGGAATATTGACAGGGGCATCCCTCTTTTTTATCATTCGCGGATGGAACCAAATATACAAAGCAGGAAAGATTTATGACTTAAAAGGAAATGCTTCTCTTCATTTGGGACCTTCACAAAATGGAGACCTTGGATTGCAACTCAAATTCTAATTTTAAAATCAAAAACTTGTTTACTTTCAGCCATTTTTCACTTCATCATGAGCGGAGTACGCTCAAAATTGGCACCGACAGCGTTTTGTTGGGCGCATTGACACCGCTTAAAAACATTTATTCTGTGTTGGATATCGGGTGTGGGTGTGGCATCATAGCCTTTTGCATCGGTTATCGGCTTTCGGTTCAATCAACGACACATCGTCAAAAAATCATCGGGATTGATTGCGACCAAGAATCCATTCAAGAAGCAGAGTTCAATTTAGCACAATTTCCCAAGGGAGGAAACCAGCATTACGAGTTTCACTGTGAAAAAATTCAGGATTATGCTCCATTCACTTCTGAAATGTTCGACCTCATCGTCAGTAATCCCCCCTATTTTCACAATAGCCTGAAACCGGAAAATCCGCAGAAAATAGCAAGCAAACACGGGGATCGGAATCTTAGCTATGACGAACTCATCGATTGTTCTTTACAACTTCTTAATCCGACAGGTTCTCTTTCACTTATATTACCTACGGCAGAAAGCATCTACTTCAAAAAATCGGCAGAAAATAAATTATACTTAAAACAGGAAATTGAGATAAAGCCAACTATTTACAAAGCAGTGAACCGAAACATAATGACCTTTACCAAGCAGTCCTCTTCATTAATTGACCGTCAAACACTATGTATTCGGGATGGAGCACAACAATATACGGAAGAGTATCAAAGAGCAACACGTGATTTCTATCTGGCATTTTCCGAAAGAACTTAGTTATTCAAACTTTTCTGTAATCTTATTAATCTCTTCTTCTGTTTTGGTCAACTTTTCCTTACAAATTTTGATTAACACACCTGCACGTTCAATTTTTTCAGCCAAATCATCGACTGAAATATCGGCATGTTCCATTTGTTTTACAATTTGTTGCAACTCTTCAAAAGCTTCGGTATAATTCATCCTATTCATTTATTAATAAAACATCCTTATTCTCAAGATTTACTTTCCTTTTTGCATCCAACCATGCATTAAAAAAGAGGTCTCCCATTAAATTATAGCCGGCATTAGTAAAATGGACTCTGTCTTTTTTAGCCAATCCAACCTGCATCCACTTATACATTGATTTTAATCCTCCCATAATTTCAAACTGATCCCAAACGGCTCCGGAAGTTTGAGCTGCCAAACGATAAAAAACATTTCGGGCAGCAATTCCATTGGTATTAACGGCATATTTTCCCCGAGCAATACGCTTGTAACTATCATTATTCGTAATAAAAACAAACGCACAATCCGGATTAACGTTCTTTATCTTATCTATCAACAAAAGATAATTATTTTCAAATTCGAGCGTATCAAACTTATCCGAAGCAGCATCATTAATCCCGATACCGAAAATCACCATATCGGGCTTCAAGAACGTCAGATCTCTTTCAAAATTCACACAACTCAAAAACGAGGACACGCTGGCTCCATTCACCCCGATTGAATGAAATGTTATCCCCGGAGCATTATTCCCCAACCATATTCCGGATAAAGTAAAACAATTACCGGTATCAACACGCCAACGCACAGCAAACGAATCAGAAAAAGGAGGCACTTTGTAAATGTATCGTTGCAGAAGAGTATCCACAAACACCGGCATATAGGGAATCGAATCCAACACAATTTCCGGAACCACCAAGCCGCTATCTGCAAATCCAAACAAAACAATACTGTCTGTTACAAAAAGAGGATAACTATTTTTAATTTCAATTTTAATTTCGGCGAATGTATCTCGCGAATAGGCTCCAATTCCGGCAACTCCAAGTGGTTTTTCAAGTTCTTTGTATACATTTCGTACCAACCCAAACGAACCTTGATGAATCACTCTATAGTCAATCGGGTTGTTTGATTTTGGGGCAACGGAATAAGGAAAAATAAATCCCCGAGAAGCAACCGATTCGGGATATGTCGTAAGAAGATGTTGCCGGATGCGGTGAGACATTACCCCTGCCTGAACATGCGATCCTCCAATATGGATAATATTTACGTTTCCCTGTTTGAATTGGATCACCGAATCCAACTTACGATAAAAGTTTACCAACAGAGAAGTATCCTGACTAAAATAAAAGGTATCCGCATCAAACCGGGCAAAATCGAGCGTATCAATCTTCACGGGTTGTTCTTGAGCTAACGCTGATTTATTACCTATTAATAAAATGGTGAAAAATATTAAAAATATTAATCGTCTGATTTTGTAGGAGATTGCTACTGAGAATTGAGTAATTGAGAACATTTTCATCATTGAATAGTTGGATTTTCTTTTTTTACTGTTGAGAGAGATTTTGCCGAAGCATAAAATTGGTACACATATTCAAAAGAGTTTGTCAACAGAGTGCCAATTTTGTGAGCTCCGGAGGCTGTAAAATGAATAAAGTCGGGGCCGGCCAATCCGTGGTTATACCATGCCATCATAGAATTTTCACCTCCCATAACTTCAAACATATCCCAAAATGCTGCTCCGTTAGAAACGGCAACTTGTTTTAAAGCAGCAACGGTTTCCGGCAGAAATGGATAGGTTCTCATATCTCCTTCAACCCGTCGCGTCATATCGGAAGGCCCGATAAATAAAATTTTTGCTTCGGGGTAGACTTTGCGAATATATCGAATTTGTCTTTCCATTTTTTTGGCATAAGCCTCTGCTCCTTTTACTGAAGAAATACCGGTAATGGCATTCCCGCCGAATTGTAAAATGATTAAACCCACATTCGATTCTTTGTATGAACGTTGGAGTAAGGAATCGTCAATCATAGTAAAAATTGTACCCGCACTTCCACGAAGCGGTATATTATCTACATTTACCCCATAATCACCATCTACAAAGACGCCGAAAATATCCGCATTTCCATTTAATGAAAGGCTAATAGAAACGACTGGAGTATCTAATTTCCAAATAAAACTTTGAAAACCTTTGGTATTGCTAACCTTTGTGAGTTCGGAATTGCCGGATTTATCGTTTAGCGTAGCTGAAAAATCTCCGTGATGGTCATCAAAAAGCAACTTCACTATTGAAAAACGTTTCATTGAGGGTGCAATTTGTTTGTTTCCCGAAGAGCGGGCATAAAAAGTATTATGACCATTCATGGAAAAGCACTTACACATTAAACCATAATAACCATTGGCGCGACGCAACCCATCACCGTATGTCGAATATATGGTATAATTTCCTGAAGAACTTTGGTTAATAGTTCCTGTTGGAATTGTTTGAATTGCGGGCAATAATCCGGGACCACCGCCACCGAATTTGGTTTGAAACCAAGCCCGCAAATTCAGAGAAATCCGGTCTAATTCAATTTGGGAATCTCCGTAATGTAAAACTCGAATCACCTTTTCGTTATCCTTAGCTCGTTCCATTTTTTGGAAAAGCGCATCGAAATAGTGAATATCATCATTTGGGAAATAGAATTTACCCAACTCATTTTCGACCAACGAACGATAAAAAGCAACACTATCTTTCAACGTTTGCAAAACACTATCTTTAGCAGCAATCTCAGGAATCTGAACTTCTTCCCCCAAATCAGAAACTGATGAAGATCGCGTAAGAATTTTCTCCACAGAAGGAAATTTTAGCGACAAATTTCCAAGATAAATTCCTTTCGCAGGGAAAAAAAATGCCAACAAAGTTAAACAGATGATTACTGCTACTATAAAAATTAATATTTGGGAAGCTTTCATAATGAGTTGTTGTAGAAATAAATTGCAAAAATAATAAAAATCACCTCAATAAAAGTAATCACTTTATATCTGAGATAATTTTTGTATTTTTGCACCCTTATTTCATAAAATATAAAAAATATTGTATAGATGAACATTCAAGTAGAAAAAACGAATCCTCAGGTTCAGGAATTAAGAATTGAGATCAGCAAAGAAGATTATGTTGAAAAAGTAGAAACTGCATTAAAAAAACAACGCAGAACTGCTCAAATACCGGGTTTTCGTCCGGGAAACGCCCCCATGGGTATGATTAGAAAAATGTATGAAAAATCACTTATTTCAGATGAATTAAATCACATCATCGGAGAAGCTTTATACGGACATATAAAAGAAAATAATCATAAAATATTAGGTGAACCATTGCCTATTGATGACAAAACTATTGTAGACATAGATCAACCCGATACTCCTTTTGTATTTACATTTGAATTTGCTCTTGAACCGGAATTTGACATTCAATATGATGCACTTCCTACAGTTCAATATTATCAATTTGTTGCCCAAGAAGATGAAATTGACAATTATGTTCAACAAATCAGAAAAAGATACGGAGAATACATCATGCCAGAAACTATTGAAGCAGAAGATTATGTGACAGTTACATATAATGAAACGGATGGTTTTTGTTTTGTTTCCGATCTTAATGAGACAGGAAAAGCTCTTTTTGTGGGTAAAAAAATAGATGATACGATTTCTTGTAATTTAGCTGATCTTTTTTCAGAAAAACAAAAATTGGCTCAATTTTTAAAAATTAAAGAAGAAGAAATTAAGGATACTCCTATCGAAACAACCCTTTCAATAAAACACATCGGACGAGTTACGGAAGCCGAATTGAATGATGAATTTTTCAAAAAAGCTTTCCCGGATGGTTCCGTAACCAACGAAAAAGAACTCCGCACAATAGCTGCAAAAACAATTGAAAATGAATGGCAATCTCATTCTAAAAAACAATTTATGAATGACAGCATCGGCCTATTGTTAGAACATGTTCAAATTGAATTTCCAGATGATTTCTTAAAACGTTTCATTTTATCAAGCCAAAAAGAGATGACTCCCGAAAATCTTGACGAAAAATATGAAGATTACAAACGGTCATTCAAATGGCAATTAATCGAAAATAAAATCGTAATGGAGAACAATATTCAAGTTACTTCATCCGAAGTTGAAGACTATATCCGTAATTTCTTTGTGAAAAATTATTTTTCAAATTTCGATCCAAAAGAAATTGAAGATAAATTGAACACTTTGGTTGCGGATGCGTTAAAGAATAAGGAAGATGTAAAAAACATCTATGACCAACTCTACGATCAAAAAATTGAAGAAACTTTACGTTCTAAAATGAATATTGAATATAAGAGTGGTTCTTTTACCGATTATCTTGCAAAAATAAACAACCCGGGAACTGAAACTCAAAAAACCTCATCCGCTAAAAAGGGGAAGAAACCTGCTGTCAAGAGTGATGAGCAAAAAAAAGATGAACCAAAAGCCGCAAAGAAAACCACAAAAAAAACAGAAAAATAAAGAAATAACCATCAAATAAACGGCCATGTATCATAATGAATTCAGAAAATATGCAAACAAACATTTAGGCATCAGCAGTTCCAGATTAGATCGATTTGCCGGCATTTCAAATGATTATATCACTCCATATATTATTGAAGAGCGCCCAATGAACATCACACAATTGGATGTTTTTTCAAGATTAATGAAGGATCGGATTATTTTCTTAGGTGTTCCCATTTATGACGATGTCGCAAATATCATACAAGCACAATTATTGTTTTTGGAATCACAGGATTCAGAACGAGACATCCAAATATATATGAATACTCCGGGTGGAAGTGTTTATGCCGGATTGGGCATTTATGATACCATGCAATACGTAAAACCTGAAATATCAACCATTTGTACCGGCATAGCTGCCTCAATGGGTGCCGTATTATTGTGTGCGGGAAGCAAAGGCAAACGTTTTGCGTTACCCCACGCCAGAGTGATGATTCACCAACCAATGGGAGGAACTCAAGGACAAGCTTCGGATATAGAAATTGAAGCCCGTGAAATTCAAAAATTAAAAAAAGAATTGTACGAGATTATTGCAAATCACTCCGGTCAATCTTATGAACAAGTATGGAAAGACAGCGACCGAAATTATTGGATGATTGCCGCTGAAGCTAAAGAATACGGGATGATTGACGAGGTACTGAAAACCGATAAAAAATAAAATGGCAAAAAAAAAAGAGACCGACTTCTGTAACTTTTGCGGCGAACCCATTACTCCCGACACTTTACTGATTCATGGGGAAAGCGCAGCAATTTGTGAAAATTGTGCCAACAGAGTGAATGAAATTGTTTCCGAATTTCACAAAAATCGCCCAAGTAAGAACCAAAATCATCTCCAAGAACTCAAATTAATTAAACCAAAAGAACTTAAAGCAAAATTAGACGAATATGTAATTGGACAAGAAGAGGCGAAAAAAGTCATCTCCGTTGCCGTTTACAATCACTATAAGCGAATTCTTTCAGGGAAAGCAGATGATAAAGGAGTGGAAATTGAGAAATCCAATATTATTTTGGTAGGGGAAACAGGTACCGGAAAAACTTTAATTGCCCGAACCATTGCTAAATTACTGGACATTCCGTTTTGCATTGCCGATGCTACCGTATTTACCGAAGCCGGCTACGTAGGCGAAGATGTGGAAAGTATCTTAACCCGACTGCTCCAAGCTGCAGATTATGACGTTCATAAGGCCGAAATGGGGATTGTGTTCATTGATGAAATTGACAAAATAGCGAGAAAAGGCGCAGATAATCCCTCTATCACCCGAGATGTATCCGGAGAAGGTGTTCAGCAATCTTTACTTAAATTACTCGAAGGGGCTACTGTTAATGTTCCTCCTCAAGGAGGACGAAAACACCCTGAGCAAAAATTTACGGTTGTCAATACTCAAAATATTCTTTTTATTGCAAGCGGAGCTTTTAATAGCATGGATAAAATTATAGCCGAAAGAATGAATACCAATGTAATCGGTTATAATAAGAAAAATCGGCAGCTTGACAAAGAAAATATTATGAAGTATATTTCGGCTCAAGATCTTAAGTCTTTCGGACTTATTCCTGAGCTTTGCGGACGATTTCCCGTAATTACCTATCTGAATGCGCTTGATCGAGATGCTTTACAAAAAATATTACTTGAGCCTAAGAATGCGCTTATCAAACAATATATCTATTTACTTGAATTGGATGGAATAAAATTAGAGTTCACCCAAGAGGCTCTTGATTATATTGTAGATAAAGCCATTGAACTTAAGCTTGGTGCTCGCGGATTACGCTCCATTATTGAAAAAATAATGACCGACTTAATGTATGAAGCTCCTGCCTCAAAAAAGAAAAATTTCTCCATCGATTTAAAATATGCCCAAACTCAGTTTGAGAGTTCTATCTTTTCTTTTTTGAATTCATAAATAATTCATTTTTATAAATATTCAGGCATTAATTAAGCCATTTTCGGGGTTTAATAACATGCCCCGATTATTTCTATTTTCCTTTTTATTATCGTTTAAAAAAAACTGGGGCTTTTTCCGATTAAAGCTTTTTTATATCAAAAAATCTCTTATTTTTGCACTTTAATAAACTTAATATAAATAATAAATGGACATTAATAAGGTAAGAATTGTGGAAGATTTTCCGGTTCCAGGAATTAAGTTTTATGACATCACAACCGTATTAAACGATGCTGATGAATTTCAACGCATTTTTAAAGAATTGGTCGAAGCGGCCAAAAAGATGCGTCCCGATGTTATTATTGCTTTAGAGGCAAGAGGATATCTATTCGGTCCTGCTTTAGCATTGGCACTGAATATTCCGTTTGCTCCTATTCGTAAAAAAGGAAAGCTCCCCTATAAAACTTATCAAGAGAGCTATCAGTTAGAATATGGCATGGCAACCATTGAAATCCATGTGGATGCCATTAAACCCGGACAAAGAGTGTTATTGTTCGATGATATTTTAGCAACCGGAGGAACCGCCACCGCAGCCATTAACCTAATTCAAAAATTTAACCCCCAAGCCATTTCAGTGCTTTTCTTTTTGGAACTGGCAGCACTTAACGGCAGAGCACATATACACAATGCAGAAGAGATTCAAAGTCTTGCCATTGTTTAAAAAACTCCTTCTGAAGATCAACTTAATATTAATAAATAAACATTATCATGAAAAACATTGATTGGAAAAATCTAACTTTCGGTTATGTAAAAACGGATTATAATGTTCGTTGTTATTACAGAAACGGAAAGTGGGGTGAATTGGAAGTGAGTTCTTCCGAATTTGTGAACATGCATATGGCGGCCACTTGTCTGCACTATGGACAAGAAGCTTTTGAGGGATTAAAAGCCTATCGAGGAAAAGATGGAAAAGTTCGTCTGTTTCGTTGGGAAGAAAATTTCAAACGCCTCCAACGTTCAGCCGAAGCCATTATGATGCAACAAGTTCCGGAAGATATATTCAGGGAAGCATGTATAAAAGCCATTCAATTGAATGCTGAATACATTCCGCCATACGGCACCGGTGGGTCCTTGTATATTCGTCCAATGTTGGTCGGTTCAGGTGCAAAAGTTGGGGTTAGTCCGGCAGATGAATATCTGTTTCTTATCTTTGTTACTCCGGTAGGTCCTTACTTTAAAGAAGGATTCAAGCCAGTTAAAATGCAACTTGCACGTGATTATGACCGTGCAGCACCTCTTGGCACAGGGCATGTTAAAGTGGGCGGAAACTATGCCGCAAGCTTACGTGCCGGAGAAAGAGCACACAAAGAAGGCTATGCAGCCACCATTTTTGCCGATGCCAAAACCAAACAATATATCGATGAAGCCGGCCCTGCTAACTTTTTCGGTATCCGCGACGGAAAATACATTACACCTGATTCCGGATCTATCCTTCCCTCAATTACCAATATGAGCCTTCGGGAAATTGCTAAAGATATGGGGTTGATTATTGAACAAAGACACGTGGAAATTTCCGAATTAGGAACCTTTGAAGAAGCCGGCGCATGCGGAACTGCTGCCGTAATATCACCTATTTCATTAATACATGACCGCGAAACAGGAATTGTTTACCAAATTTCTAAAGACGGAGAACCCGGCAAATGGTCCAAAAAACTTTACGATTTCCTTACGGGAGTACAATTTGGAGAAATTGAAGATAAATTTAAATGGTGCACTATAGTTCCTTGTTAACATTATTTAACTATTCAGAGGAAGAGAAACTTTCACACTATTCTTTTTATCCGTAATTTTGCCGCACAAATTTATTAAACAAATTTAATTTTAAAACAGAAAAAAAATGAAAAAATTATTTGCTATTCTTGCTGTTGCTGCTTTTGTTTTTGCAGCTTGTGGACAAAAAGCTGAAACTGAAACTACTGATTCAACTGCAGTTGTTGTTGAAGAAGTTGCTCCTGTTGCTGATGTTGATACTACAATCGTTGACTCAACTGTAGCTGAAGTTCCTGCTAACTAATACTTGATTCAGTATTGCTTAATTGGCAAGAGCATAAAAAAGAGGATATTCTTAGGAATGTCCTCTTTTTTTATTACAATATTTACAAGTATCTTTAAAGTATAAAAGAATAGAAACTATAGAATATTATTATGAATTCTATGTCAGGAAGCTGATGTGCCGCTGCTGCAAAAGAGTAACCGAAGGAAACTCCTTTTGCAACTTTGCGGTCACACGGCTTCCGGCCGCGGACTTGTAGCCGCAGATCGACGATGAAGCCGGCACATCCTAATAAATAAACTTCAAAATAAAAACAAAAAAGGAAAATAAAAATTTTATATTAATCAAAAAATCATGTACCTTTGCGGCTTAAAAAAAAGCTAAAACTTAATATAAAGACCGTGAAAAATTTACATCCAAGAAAAAATTTTGAGCTCACCCGCAAACAGATAGGATATATAGACCGATCAGATGCCTGCCAAGCAGATTATGATCGCATCGGCTTCATATCGGGATTGGAAGTACACCAGCAGTTACAGACAGAGAGCAAGTTGTTTTGTCGTTGTCCCGCAGGAAATTTTCAAAAACCGAATGAGTACAATGCAGAAATTATTCGTCACATGCGCCCTACCCTCTCAGAACTTGGAGAATACGACGGTACGGCATTGATGGAATTTAAAACCAAGAAAGAGATTGTGTATCGAATTGCACATCGGACGGCCTGCACTTATGAAATTGATGATACACCGCCATTTCATGTAGATCGTGAAGCACTTCAAATAGCCATACAGATTGCATTGGCTTCTAAAATGAATATTGTGGGGGAAGTCCATATCACGCGTAAACAATACTTAGATGGTTCCATCCCCACCGGATTTCAAAGAACCGCCATCATTGGCGTTGAGGGAGAAATTCCATTGAAAAATAAAAAAGTCCGCCTCATTCAATTAAGTCTTGAAGAAGATTCGTGTCGTGAAGTATCCGATATCGGGCATCGCAGAATATACCGCACTGATCGTTTGGGAATGCCGCTCATTGAAACGGTTACCTATCCTGACATGAAAAATCCTGACGAAGTGAAAGAGGCGTGTGATTACATCCGATTCCTGAACCGTAGCACCAACAACGTGCGGAAGGGCATCGGTGCGGGACGAGAAGATGTGAATGTGAGTTGCAGCGGCGGCACACGTGTAGAGATTAAAGGGGTTGCCCACACCAAATGGATTCCTGAATTGTGTCACGTCGAAAGTTTTCGTCAATGGGCATTGTTGGCCATTCGGGACAAATTGACAGCACAAATTGCCAAAGCCAATTGGAAATGCAGTTATGTTGAACTCAATCCGAAAGATTTCAACTTTTATTATCCACCGCTTCTTCAGGCTATGGAGAGAAAAGAAAAACTTTATGCCGTAAATTTGCCAAAATTTGGGGGATTGCTCTCACATTTCACACAACCGGAAAGACCATTTTATGATGAATTCACCCATCGTTTAAAGGTAATTGCATGTATTGAACGACCAAACATGGTCACCAGCGAAGATTTGGATGATGTTATCAGTCACCACGTATTCGAGTCGGTTCAGCAGTTGCTTCATACCGGGGAAGATGATGCACAAATCATATTCTGGGCACCGGAAGCCGATGTACATACAGCATTGGATGTTATTGAAGAACGTGCATTGATGACCTTTGACGGTGTGCCACAGGAAACTCGCAAATCATTTGTGGATGGCACAACCATTTTTGAACGGGTACTTCCCGGCGCCGACCGAATGTATCCCGACACCGACTCCGCTCCTATTCCCATTACCACTTCATGGATTGATGAAATAAGACAACATGTGCCCGAAGAGGTTCATACCCGTTATTTACAACTGAAAGAGTGGCAAGTTCCCGAAGATTGTTATTCTTATTTGTTTACCCACAACTACTATCCGCTCATCTCCAAAATAGTAACAGAACTCTCCATATCTCCCAAATGGGTAGGCGTATTTTTCGGACAAAAGTTGAAACATCTTCACGGACAATACAAAGCAATTAATTTTGATCTTCAAAGAATCTATGATCTTTTGGCATTTCTTCTCAAAGAAAAAATTGATGTTGCGATTGCCCAAAAAATGCTCAATGAACTATTTCTGCATCCGAATATGGATTTTGAATCCATATTGACCGTGCTCAAGTTCAAAAGAGTCAGTAAAGAGGAGATACTTGGTAGAGTAGATTTCTTAGAAGATAAATTCTTCCCTATCAGAAAAAATAGTATCAAGCCGGACAAAGTAAACAGCATCATGGGACAACTTAGAACCATAAGTGAAGGTAACATTTGTTTGGAAGAACTTGCCAAAAATATTACTAAAGAATAAAGAAGAATTGAAAAATGAGGGTTGATGAGACTTTCCATTGGCCCATTAACAAAAAAGAAACAATGAACGAAGATATATTTCAAGGATACAAGGGAGAAGCTTTAGCACTTTTAAAAAAATATAGTGTACGCGTATGGGGAACCGCAGAAGTAGAAACCAGTCGGGGGCATTTTTCCGGCACCATCCTACCCCGCTCCGAAAACGATGATGATCGGCATATTGTCATGAAAATCGTAACCGGATATAATATTGGTATTGATACCGACACCGTGCTCAGCATGAAGGAGACGGGATACAAAAAAGCCAACTACAAAATTCCGGAAAAGGAATTTCCGTATACCCAGGGATTACCACATGTGAAATTATTGGGCACCGGAGGAACTATCGCATCACGTTTGGATTACAGAACAGGAGCCGTAATTCCGGCCTTTTCACCGGGAGAATTGTATGGTGCAGTTCCGGAATTGGCAGATATTTGCAATCTGGATACCGAAAAGATTTTTGCCGTTTTCTCTGAAAACATGGGTCCAAAACAATACGTTGCTCTTGCCAAAAAGATCGGGGAAGAGATTGAAAAAGGAGTTGACGGGATTGTTATTGGACATGGCACTGACACACTACATCATACCGGAGCTGCACTGACTTTTATGTGTCAGAATCTACCAGTACCAGTGGTATTGGTAGGCTCACAACGCTCCTCCGACCGTCCCAGCTCGGATGCGGCACTCAACCTGATGCATGCCATGACAGCCGCCGGACACGGCAATATTGCAGAAGTTATGGTCTGTATGTTTGGCCCCACTTCAGACGAATATGGTTTTTTACATAAAGGAACCCGCGTACGAAAGATGCACTCCTCTTATCGGTCAACGTTCAGAACTATTGGCGATACTCCGGTTGCGAAAGTGACACGACAAGGAGTAGAACCTATTAAACCCGAATTTCATCCAAGACGGAAAGACCGAAATGTAACGATTATTCCAACCTTTGATGATCGTGTTGCCATGTTGTACTATTATCCCGGAATGAAACCGGATATGCTCCACTCCATCATTGATAACGGATATAAGGGAGTTGTTTGGGTCGGGACCGGCCTCGGACATATCAACAAAGAAATGTATCCCGCTGTTGAACGTGCCAAGGCGGAAGGAGTTCATCAATACATGACTTTACAAACGATTTGGGGCTATGTGCACATGTTTGTTTATGACACCGGCCGAGACATGATGGCCAAAGGAATTATACCCGCAGGTAATATGTTGCCAGAAGTCGCTTTCATTAAATTAGGATGGGCTTTGGGGCAAACACACGATCCGGAAGAGGTAAAACGTCTCATGTTAACGCCCGTCAATGACGAAATTACCGAACGGGAACCCTACAACGGCTACTTGGTTTACCAGGGCGGGGTTCCGGAAGTAGAGGAGTTTTTGAAAAAAGTTCATAAATAGGATCTTGAAAATAAAGCTGCTTTATGAAAGCTTTGTATTTCAACCTATAATTTTTTTCCGTAACTTTGCAACTGACAAATCGTATTCTCACATAATGAAAAAAAAATTAATCGTTTTATTCCTCTGTTTTTCAATCTATCATCTCTTTTCTCAGCAAACAGAGAAAACAATTTTGTTTCTCCTCCCTTTTGAATTGGATGAGATGAAACAAGCCAGCAACACCCCCTTTGAGAATGAAAATGACATTAACATGTACCCCTCATTCAAGATGATGGGATTCTGGGAAGGAGCTAAAATGGCCATTGATCGCTACGATAACCCCAATGTAAAACTCAATATTATCGTACGTGACATCAGCTATGACGAAGAAAAATTAAAAGAAACACTTACTCGATTATCGAATACAAAAATTGATTTAATCATTGGCCCGCTATACGCTAAATTATTTACGATTGCCGCAGAATATGCACGACAAAGAAAAATTCCCATCGTCAATCCTTTTTCCACACGAAGAGACTTTTTAGATTCCAATGCCTACGTCTATAAATTGATTCCTGCCCCGCAAAAACAGCCGGAAATACTTTATAATTTACTTATTCAATACGATAAAAATGCCAATATCATATTATGGACTAATGGTTCTGATGATAGCATCACCGTAAATTATTACAAAAATTATTTTTCAAAAATTAAAAGACCTTTTCATACGGTTAAACTTTCCCAAGGAATTCCCGGATTAAACACAAAGTTAAATAAAAATGCAAATAATATTATCCTTGCTTTTTACGAAAATAATGCACGGATTATTAGCAATTTGCAAACATTGTCCTTAAAATCAGATACCAACATCACGATTATTGCCCCCGAAAGTTGGCTCCAATATCAAAATATTGACTTTCTCTTTTTTGAATCCTTACATCTTCATTTCTTTTCCAATTTCTATATCAATAGACAGGATGAAAAGACAGAATTGTTTAAGATGGATTATATAGAACAATATCAATCTCCACCAACGTTAGAGCGGTTTTCATATCAAGGATATGACATTACTCGCTATTTTATAGAATTAATGGTTCAGAATTTTGACTCCTCAAAGGTCAAATTTGAACCGTTGTCATTTGATTTTGATTTTGTACGCGTTAATGGTAATGGCTATGAGAATACAAAATCTCGCTTAATTTCATTTCGAAATTATGAATTAATTGAAATACAACCCCTTCCACAAAACGCCCCATTAAACAATGATTAAAGATTTTTTTTACACAGCAAAATGGTATATGAATAGCCGATTTCTGAACCAAAAGAAGCCGTTACAAACCGTTTTGTTTATTACCGAACAATGTAACTTAAATTGCCTTCATTGTCATGTATATAACAATTCCAATCCGATCATCAAATCGATGGCACAAATCCAAGAGGAAATGGAATATTCTTACCGCTTAGGATCTCGGTTTATTGATTTTGAAGGTGGTGAGCCCATGCTTTGGCGTGACGGGGATGCAACTGTCAATGATTTGATTCAAT
>JAKIZI010000033.1 GCA_022708105.1 Bacteroidota bacterium | reverse complement strand
GGAGCCACGCAAAAAGATTTAAAACTCAAAAATATCTTAATCATTGCCTTTAGCTTTGGTTTATTCCAAGGAGGAATGCCTGTATTGGGCTGGTTGGGGGGAGAATTGGTTGTCGAACACATTTGCCATATAGACCATTGGATTGCCTTTGGCATTCTTGTCTTTATCGGCGGAAAAATGTGTTTGGATGGCATTCGGCCGGATCGAGATGATAAAAAAACTGATTTCAACCATCCTGTTACGTTACTTATTCTCTCAATTGCCACCAGTATTGATGCCTTAGCTGTTGGATTCAGCTTTTCCATCTTGCACGACGTAAATATTGCATTCTCGGCACTGGTAATTGGAATCACTTCATTTCTGCTTACTATTGTAGGGGTATATACTAGCAGAAAAATATCACATTTCGTGAAACCTCAATATGCAGAAATTTTTGGTGGACTCATTTTAATGGCGATTGGTACCAAAATCCTCATCACCCATCTAGTAGTTTAGTCGCATTTATTTTTGAATTCCGACTGCCTTTAACACACTGTCTATTACCATTTCTACTTGTTCATCAGACAAATCATAATATACAGGCAAACTGATTTCAGCAGCATAATTCTTATATGCTATAGGATAATCATGAATATCATATCCGAGATTTTCTTTATAGAAGCTAAACATGGGCAATGGAACAAAATGGACATTTACCGCAACCTCTTGCTCAAAAATCCTTTGCATAATTTCATCTCTTTCTGCTTCACTAATATTTTTAATCCTCAAAAGATAAACATGGTATGAGCTTATTTTCTCTCTTGTTTCGTATGGTGGAATAATAAATTGGTCGTATTGTTTAAAAGCATTTGAATAGGCATCAAAAATCTGTTTCCTTTTGGGCAGCATATCTGTTTCATAACGTTCCAATTCAACCAACCCGATGGCAGCCAGCACATCCGTCATATTGCATTTATAACCAGCTTCAACAATATCATATTTCCAATTTCCGATTTGCATTTTTGACAGGGCATCTTTCGTTTGCCCATGTAAAGATTTTATACATAGAGATTTGTACACTTCTTCCGTATCAAAAACCTGAGGCAAATTGAGACAAATAGCACCTCCTTCGGCCGTAGTTAAATTTTTTACTGCATGGAAAGAAAAAACTGAAATATCTGTCAATTTTCCGCTTTTTTTATCTTTATATACAGCACCGATTGAATGAGCAGCATCGGCAAGCACAAGAATTCTCCCTAATTTTTCTTGTTCTTCTGTAGCGGGAATAAACATCTTTTGAATCTCCGGTTCGTGAACTAAAGCATTTATGAGATCATAATCACACGGGAAGCCGGCAATATCAACAGGGATAATTACTTTTGTTTTCGGAGTGATTGCTTTCTTTATTTTTAAAGCTGAAATATTAAAATCGTCTTCCGCATCAATCATTATCGGAGTAGCACCGCAATGCATAACAACATTGGCGGTTGCCGCATAGGTATATGCAGGAATAATGACCTCATCGCCCGGTCCTACTCCATACCAGCGAAGAATAAGTTCCAATCCCGCAGAAGCAGAATTGACACAAACCACATGGGGAACATCACAATATGCAGCAATGCGTTTTTCAAACTCTTTTGTTCTTGGTCCGGTTGTAATCCAACCTGATTGAAGCGCATCTGTAACTTCTTTAATAACAACATCATCAATACGTGGAGGGGAAAAAGGAACTTTCATAAATCATATATTTAAATTGAGGCAACAAAAATACATCATTTTACAATAAAATGATTATGCTTTTTTTTACTATTCAAGAGTGAATAAAAAAATGATGTATTTTTGCATAAAATTATCGAAAATGAAAATTATAGGAAAATCGCTATTTTATGCCTTAATCCTGCTCCTATTTACAGAATGCAAACCTGATTTTAATCAAAATGCAGACTACAAAGACATTACCGTTACCTATGGGCTATTAAATCCGAAAGATTCTGCTCATTACATCAAAGTATATAAAGCCTTTTTAACAGATGGAAATGCCATTCTTGCAGCAGGAGATTTGGATAACATCAGTTATTACGATCAAATAGATGTATCTGTAGAAGAGTATATTAACAACAGATTAAATCGCACTCTTCCATTTACGATGACGACTGCGATTCCAAAAGACAGCGGTATATTTGCATATAATCCGCAAGTATTATATTATAGCACTGCAACTTTAAATCCTGATGCACTCTATAAATTAAAAATTATCAATCTCCAAAGCGGCAAAGAGATAACTGCAGAGACTCCTATTGTAGGAAATTTCAGTATTATTCAGCCATTTTCGGATATTGCCTCTTTTTTAACATCTAACTCTGCAACGGTTAAATTCAGAAAAGCGCCCAATGCTGTAGCATACGATATTTACTTGAAATTCTATTACATTGAAGTCAATAAAAATACAGGAGATACAATCACCCCAAACGGAATTATTCAATGGAAAGTCACACGTGTACGTTCCGAACAAAGCTCCATTGAAGTATTGGCATCTTTAAATCAGTTATATACGGTAATTGCAAGCCGATTAAAACCTAACGAAAACCTTACTCGATATACCAATGGCATTGAGTGTGTTGAACTTGAAATTTGGGGAGCAGAAGAGAATTACATGATTTATTTGGATATTAATGAACCAAGCAGCAGTTTGGTACAAGATAGAGTGATGTATACCAACATGAAAACATCTGATGGAAGTGCGTACGGAATATTCTCTTCGAGGAATATTGCGCGTAAGAAATTCAAACTCATCAACTCTACAAATAATGCAGCCATGGATTCATTATTATACGGTTCTATAACCGGTCATTTAGGTTTTGAGTAACCGATAGCAAATAAAAATATGAGTATAGCTGAACAGAGAGACATTTTTAACGATCGACCGGTATATACACTTTCAGATATAAGCAAAAGTTTGCAATCAATTATATCTAAAACGTATAATCAGCCATACTATATCAAAGCTGAAATCATCAAGCTCAACTATTATCCTCGTACGGGTCATTGTTATCCCGAATTAGCCGAAAAAGAAGATGAGAAAATAAAAGCGCAAATGCGAGCCATTATATGGTCATCTCAATATAAAACCATTAATGAGCGATTCAAAAAAATTACCGGAGATATCATTAAAGAAGGGATTACCATTCTTTGTTTAGCGTCTATTGAATATAGTCCTCAATATGGATTAGCGCTTCACATTCAAGACATTGAGCCAACTTTTACTTTGGGAGAAATGGCGAAAAGTAAAATTGCAGTCATTGAGCGATTAAAAAAAGAGGGGATCTTCAATGCCAACAAGAAAATGCAGCTCCCGTTAATTCCAAAACGGATAGCTATTATTTCGATTGAAACTAGCAAGGGATATAGTGATTTTATGATCACGTTACTTCAGAATAATTGGAATTATAAATTTGACTGTCAATTATTTCCTGCAATATTACAAGGAGAAAAGGCCATTACCACCATTACGGAACAACTTGCTGTCATTAGAAGCCGAATAACAGAATTTGACTGTGTAGTTATTATTCGAGGTGGCGGAGGAGATGTCGGGTTAAGCTGCTATGATCATTATCAATTGGCTCGGGAAGTTGCCATATTCCCCATCCCGGTACTATCCGGAATCGGCCATTCCACTAATGAAACTGTTACCGAAATGGTTGCATACGCAAATAAAATCACCCCGACAGAAGTTGCCTATTTTTTAATTCAAAAATTTCACGATTTTTCTATTTTAATAGAAGATTTTCAAAATTTTATTCTAAAAACAGCAGCAGACCGAATTAAAAATGATTTTATTAATATGGATAATAACGCCCGATTAATAAAACTTTTTTCAAAACAGATTATTGAAAAACAACAGACAATCATAGATAATTATATCAAACAGCTTGAATTACTGCATCCTGAGAATATTCTTAAACGTGGATTTAGTATTACCTATCATAAAGGAAAAGTAATCACGGATAGTAATAGCTTGCAGAATGAAGATCTAATTGTCACCCAATATTATAAAGGAAAAACTGAAAGTATAATCAAAAAATCTACATGACCTTAGAACAACTCAAACAATTTTTCAGCACCATCTTCTCATTTGATGAAAAATATCCTCTTTTATTCACTCAATTTTATTTTTGGGCTTTTTTTGCTATTATATTTGCCGGTTTTGCTTTATTTCATAAAAAGAAATTATTAAGAAACAGTTTTTTGGGGTTTGCCAGTCTGTTTTTTTATTACAAAACATCCGGATTATTTGTCATTATTCTTTTTTTATCCATCATATATGACTTTTTAATCGGGAAAAAAATTTCCACAACAGTATCTCAAGTTGGGAAAAAAGTATGGTTGTTTTCCGGGATATTTATTAACTTAATCATTCTATTTTATTTTAAATATGCTTATTTTTTCACAGATGCATATAACTCTTTATTTCACACAGACATAGAAGTATTGAATCACATTGCGTTATGGAGCAATGAATTAATAGGTACCACACGTTTTGACGCAAGCAAAATTCTTCTTCCGGTCGGTATTTCATTTTACACTTTCCAAAACATCAGTTATTTAGTAGATATTTATCGGAATAGGGTTACTCCTGTTCGAAACATTCTTGATTTTGGGTTTTATACGACATTTTTCCCTCAATTGGTGGCCGGTCCGATTATCAGAGCCTCTCAATTTGTACCTCAGTTATACAAAAAGTTTTCGCTTTCCAAAAAGCAATTTGGCATTGCACTCTTTTGGATATTAAACGGGTTGCTCAAAAAAATTATTCTCAGTGATTATCTTGCGGTTAATTTTGTGGATAGAGTTTTCAATAATCCAAATCTTTTTACGGGTTTTGAAAATTTATCGGCACTATTTCTCTACTCCTTACAAGTATATGCTGACTTTTCGGGGTACACGGATATTGCTATTGGAGTAGCGATGTTGATGGGATTTTATCTCCCAAAGAATTTTGACTCTCCATACAAAGCAACCAATCCCGGAAACTTTTGGAAGCGGTGGCATATTTCATTATCCAATTGGTTAAAAGATTACCTATACATTCCTTTAGGAGGAAACCGTAAGGGAACCTTTGCCGGATACTTTATTCTTATACTTATTGCAGGCATCATTGTCTTTTTATCTAACAACTTATGGATTGGAGGAATTATTATATTTGTTGCTCTTCTAATATTATTTTCAGGGATTTTCTTTCCCAAAACCAAAAAAGCGATTAATACCAATATCAATCTCATGAACACCATGTTATTAGGAGGATTATGGCATGGAGCCAGTTGGAATTTTATGATTTGGGGAGGACTTAATGGAGTCGGTATTTTGATATTTAAATTTTGGAGAAATTTATCAAACATTTGGAAATCCATTATTACATTATTATTGGTCGATCTTTTTATTCTGCTGAACTTCTATTTTCCGCATCCGGCGTGGGTTATCGGAATTGTTTGGAGTGGGATTATATTTTTTGGCACTCTATTGGGCACCATATACAATGCAATATTTAAGAAACATCCTCTACCGTTAATAAATCGAGGATGGTCTATTTTTCTGACTTTCATATTCATCACATTTACCCGATTATTTTTCCGTTCGGGTTCAAATCTTAATCCGGCAGAGGCCAATGCAACGGCATGGAATACTGCAAAAACAATGGTTTCACGCATAGGAGGTGCATGGGATTTCAGTAAAATCCCTGAAATCATACATAATTACTTATTTATTTTCCTTTTATTTATAGGAGGAATGATTATTCACTGGCTTCCTGAAAAGTGGAAAAAGTGGTATCGCATCAACTTTGCCATGACTCCTCTTTGGGTACAAGCCATCGTGGTGATTGCGGTTGTATTTATTGTGTATCAATTTATTACTGCGGACTTACAACCGTTTATTTATTTTCAGTTTTAATCAATATTATTTAAACGCATTTTCGCTCAGTCCGTCTCCTTCGATAGACAGTCTATGCATATAATCAGGAACCGGATTTCCCAGATATTGATCCACATAAATCTTAGCAAGATATTGACCTAACATAAAGCCATGACCACGCAACCCAACCAAAAGGCCTTTGCTTGGATCCACAATATAGCGAGGTTCTGTGTAATAACCTGACCAGAACGCTTGAAATCCGACGGAACCAAGTTGGGGCAACCAATCCGAAAATACTTCGGCGCAAATTTCAAGGAAATCCTGACTATTATATTTTAGATCTCTGTGTGCTTCAATGGCATCGGTAGCGGGAGATGCACAACCAATAATTTGTCCGGTTTCTGCAAATTGTTGTCCGTATACTGCCGAAAAACCCTTATAATTTCTTCGATCTATAAGCATATCAAGGGGTTGGCCATTTATTCCGAGCATAGGCAATCTTCGCGTAATAAATGCCTGATGTTTAACTGCATACAAACCTGTTTCCATATTGAGTTGCTTTGCAAATTTATGAGCATTTGCACCGAGGGCATTCACAAAATGTTCACAATGATACTCAATATACTCTTTATCGTGGGTATAAACAAGGGCAATAAATCCTTTATCACTTTTTTGAACTTCCAAAAGATAGCAATCTTCCATCAGTATACCGCCATCATTAATTGCCTTTCTTCTGAGTAAATCGAGTACAAGGCCCGGAGTCGCTTGCCAACATTCATTCGTAATTAAAGCAGCTTGATAAGTATTTAAATTCGAATTAAAAAAAGGAGAAATCTCTTTTGCAAAATCTTTCTTATCCACCATATAGGCATCAGACCATGCTTTTGAAGCTTCAAGTGCTTTATAAGTAGCATCATCATGAGCAAACCCAATATAGCGAGTTGGTTTAAAATTTATATTGGATTCTTTTTGTAATTCTTTAAATATTTGCAAGTTATTATGTGCAATATCTGAAATTTCCGGCACTGAAAACGCCGGTCTTCCGCCGCCGATATTTCTCCATGAAGAACCTCGTTCTGCATTTACCAAAACTGTTTTCTTTCCATTTTTAGAAAAATAATGGAAAAGAGCACTTCCCGCAATACCACCTCCGGCAACAAAAATATCACATTCTATTTTCTTCGTTGCTTTGGAATGAACATTTGTAATAAACTGTTGTGCTATTTCGCTCGGATAAAGTTCTTTCAAATTAAGTTGGCTTGACAAGGGACCTCTAGGCGTTGCCTCACCGATTACCTCAATTCCTTTCATTCGAAGCATTTGTTTAACTCGGGGGATACATCTCTTTCCTCTGCATGGTCCCATCCCGATACGCGTAGTATGTTTCAATTCATCCACAGAAATCATGGTTCTGAAACCAACTGCATTCACAATATCTTCAAGTTTGACATCATCGCAATGACAAACAAAAGCTGGGTCTTCGCTATCTTCATAATCACGCATTTTAATTGGCTCTGGATAAGCGCTTTTTGCGATACAACCCGTAATTGATGTTAATGCTTCACCTTCTATATCCAATACTTTAACTCTTATTACATGAGTTTTATTCGGTTTTCTCATTACTTTTTCAATCACACCGGAACCCAATTTTCCCCCTTCATTATTCACCAAATAGACCTCTGTATTCTCCTGAACATCATACTCAACAGGAAGAAAAACCCAATTCTTCTTTAAATTATAACCAAACATTGCCAATCCCGGACATTTAGAAATACAATCCATGCATCCGATACACTTATCATAATCAATAATGGGGACCGTAGAGGTTGAAGATTTCGTAATGGCGCCTTGTGGACAGGAAAAAGAACACGGGTTACATGCAAAAGCATAGAGACAATCAGCTACCACAAACCCTTGTTGGTTCATTCTTTCTATAGACGGCTTACGAGATTCTTGCAGTACGCGAACAGGGTGTTGTTGTGAATCAATATACTCTTTTGACAAGGTAAGATATTCATCATAATTAACACGTTGTCCCATTTGCATGGAGATTTCCATTGCGGCTTGTTTTCCGCGAAGCACAGCACAAGTCCCCTCTCCTACTCTTACTGCATCTCCCACTCCAAAAGCATTCAAACCAAAAATAGTTTTCCCTTTGTCCAATAATTGATTATCGGGCATCAATCCGGTACAAATATTAATGATATCAATATCTTCAATAATTTTTTCCGTTCCGGGAACTGCTTTAAAATTCTTACTTTCAGCAATCACAGCACCTTTAATTCCGGTATGATTTTCGTTAGGAATAGCTTTCAATAAAACATGAGACGTATAAATCGGAATTCCGAGTCTTCGCACGCGGTTTGCTTGCACCGGGAATCCACCTTCATGATCCATTGCTTCAATAATACCAACCACCTTTGCTCCTGCCTGCATGGCTTGATAAGAAGTTAAGTATCCAATATTTCCGGCTCCGATAGATAAGATTTTCTTACCGAGGAGCGTATGTTCCACATTCATCATCTTTTGAACTACTGCAGCGGTATAGACACCCGGAAGGTCATCGTTTTCAAACACCGGCATAAAAGGAATTGCGCCGGTTGCGACTACTAAATACTGGGCATCTACAAAATAGATACTCCCTATTGTCATCTCTTTTACCGCGATTCTATTTCCCTCAAGAATATCCCATACTACAGAATTTAGAAAAATGCCTGAATGATCTTCTCCGGCAAGTGTTTTTGCAATATCAAAGCCTCTCATTCCCCCATACACTTTTTCTTTTTCAAAAAAGAAAAACTGATGAGTTTGCATATTGAATTGACCTCCGATTCGGTCATTATTATCTAATACAATATTGGAAATTCCTTTTTTATTCAATTCTTCACGACAGGCCAAACCTGCAGGCCCTGCTCCGATAATAGCTACTTGGGTTTTGTAAATCTTTGTTGCTTCATCTCTATCAGGCATAATCTCATTTGGAAGATAATCATGCGGAATTTCTTCCACTTTTTTAACATCATCCACTTTTGTAATACAGATTCTCCTAATTTTACCATCGACCAACATTTCACATGCTCCGCACTTACCTATTCCACATTCTAAACTTCTTTCACGACCCGCAAGACTATGACTATGGACAGGATATCCTGCTTGATGTAATGCCGCTGCTATCGTATAACCTTTATGACCGGTTACTTGCTTACCATTAAATTGAAAAACAACAATTTCCGATTTCGGAATATCGAGAATAGGGTGCTTCTGAATTGGATACATAAGTTAATATATTTATATAATAATCAGTTAATTACAAATAATATTTTAAAAAAACAAATCGGTGCAAATGTACTATTTTTTATTATTTTAATTACTATTTATATTAATTCTCATTTTTTTATTATTCATAAATAAAAAAAGCATAATCATATAGAAATAAAATTTTATGAAGATGAAAAATGTCATAAGAAAATAAAAATAATCATGTATCTTTGCAAAGGGAAAAATATTTTTTCTTCTTTCCTATTAATATTAATCAATCTGGATTTACAAAGATTATATGGATAATTTTATTGTATCAGCTCGTAAATATCGCCCCACAACTTTCAAGTCGGTTGTAGGACAAGATGCTATTTCTTCTACATTGAAAAATGCAATTAAAAATAATCAAATTGCGCAGGCATTTTTATTTTGTGGTCCGAGGGGTGTGGGAAAAACCACTTGTGCACGTATTTTGGCAAAAGCTTTAAATTGCGAACATTTAACTGAAGATTTTGAACCTTGTAATGAATGTAAGTCGTGTAAATCGTTCAATGAGTCTGCCTCTTTCAATGTCTATGAATTGGATGCGGCCTCCAACAATTCCGTGGATGATATCCGTTCATTGGTAGAACAGGTAAGAATCAATCCTCAGGGAGCCAAATATAAAGTATACATCATCGATGAAATCCACATGTTGTCTTCAAGTGCATTCAATGCATTTCTAAAAACATTGGAAGAACCTCCGGCCTATGTTAAATTTATTTTAGCAACAACAGAAAAACATAAAATTCTCCCCACTATTTTATCTCGTTGTCAAGTATATGATTTTAAAAGAATTACAGATAATGACATTATTAAACATTTAAAATATGTTGCTTCGAGTGAAAACATAGAAGCAGAAGAAGAGGCGTTGCGGGTAATTGCAGCAAAAGCAGATGGTGCTCTCCGTGATGCGCTTTCTATTTTCGACCAATTGGTAAGTTTTTCAGGAAGTCAGATTACATACAAAGCGGCTATTGAAAACTTAAATGTGTTGGATGTAGATAATTATTTTAACATGACAGATTTTCTATTCAGTGAAAATCAGAGTGCAGCATTACTACTTTTTGAAGATATTTTAACCAGAGGATTTGATGGACAGCATTTTACTTCAGGACTTGCCGGACACTTTCGCAATCTATTGATGGCTCAGCATCAAAATACGGTTCATTTGATGGAAGTATCCGATAGTATCAAGGCAAGATTCATTGAGCAGTCAAAGAAAATAGATTCAATGTTGCTATTGCGTGCTTTAGAATTAACCAACAATTGCGATTTTAATTATAAGCTATCGAACAACAAAAGATTATCGGTTGAAATTTGTCTTTTGCAAATCAATGCCAATTACATACACACTTTACGTGCTGTAGTCAGGCAATCACGGGAGAGAAAATAACGGAACCCAGCCTTCACCGGGAATTACACCCAATATTGGGGTAGGCAAACCTCAGTTGGCTCAAACCGGATTCGTTGTGCCTCAATCCATTTCAGCCAAACAAACTGTTTCTATAAAAGATGTCATTAAGGATCCTCCAATGCCGACTTCTTCTGTTAACCAAGAAGATGTAAAAATTGATTCCAGCAAAGAAGATATACAACCAAACGCGATCCAAAACGAATTTACTGAAAGTCCTCTCCGTTCCAATGAGAAAGAGAAACTTCAAGATAAAGAAATAATAAATATTCCTATAACAGAAAATAAAGAGGTTCCCACACCACACGCGACAGAGGAAAAAATTGATCCTCTTGATTTCGAAAAGGAAGATCTTCCTGGCCTTACAACAGAAAATAATGAAGGCATTAAAAATGAGATTAAATTAGCAGAGCATTGGAATATTATGTTGGATTTAATTTTTGCAAAAGTTCCCACTATTTTATTTCCTCTTAAAGATAAAACGCCTATTCTCAAAGACAATATTTTGATCACAAAAGTCAAAAATAATATTCAATCGGAACATTTTGAATCCAAGAAACGAGATGTATTGGCTTATTTTCGGAATAATTTCGATCCTAAAATTGACGATATTACTGTTGTGATTGATACCCAAATGGAGTCAAAGAAAATTATATATGACACAAAAGATAAAATAGAGTTTTTACAAAATAAAAACCCTCAAATCAGTAATTTTATAGACATTTTGAATTTGACGGTAAAAGAATAGCCCATGAAAAATCGATTATTCATATTCATCCTTGCATTACCCCTGTTTTTATATTCTTCTCTGTGGGCTCAATCTGAGGAAAAAAAATCCTTTTTAATTAAAATCAATGAAGAATTTGACGCTTCATTGTTTCAAAAAGAGGGGGGTGAGATTCGTTCTCAAGCAGGTAAAATTATTTCTGTCTGGATTCCAGATTCTGCCATTGAAAACTTTCGTTCTTTCAAAGGCATTGAAGTATTGACGCCTGCTGCCCAAATACAACCTTTGCTTAATAAAGCCGTTAAAAATGGAAATGTAGATAAAGTTTGGGCAGGATTGGGAATGGAACAAGGTTATTCCGGAAGGGATGTACTCATCGGAATAACGGATTGGGGATTTGATTACACTCATCCTTCTTTTTACGATACAAATCTGATCAGTACGAGAATATTACGAGTTTGGGATCAATTTCGAAACAGTGGTCCTCCACCGACAGGTTTTACATACGGAACAGAAATTTCAGGGATGCAAGATCTTATAGAGGCCCAATGTGATACATTCAACGTATATGAATACCATTATCATGGAAATCATGTTGCTTCAATAGCTGGTGGCAGCGGTAGTGGAACTATATATCGGGGAGTTGCTTACGATGCCAATTTTCTTTTTGCAACTTTTTTAGTAGACGAAGCGGCTGTTATGGATGCTTTCAGTTGGATGTATCAAGTTGCCGAGGAAGAAGATATGCGTTTGGTTATCAATATGAGTTGGGGGTTGTATTATATGGATAATTCAGATGGAACCGGCCCGTTAAGTGAAGTGATGGAATATTTCTCCGACAGAGGAGTTGTTTTTGTTTCAAGTGCAGGAAATAATGGGGATGTCAATTTTCATATTGATAAAGATTTTAGTCAAAATAACGATACCCTAAAAACTCAAATTCTATTTGACGATTACGGACAGGATAATGTATGGGGACAATGTATCAGCATGACCAATTCTGCGAATAGTCCGTTTACTTTTTCTTTTAAAGTATTAAACTCAACTTATCAACCGATTGCTTTTTCCCCCGTATTTAATACACAAAACGGAGATTCTAACACGGACACTTTTTTTCTTGCCGGCCTTGACACCATCATTTATCGGGTTTCGATAGAAGAACAAAATCCTTATAATCTGAGACCAAAAATATTCTTACATATTAAAAAACCAACAACCGGCAATTATAAATTCGCTTTATTGGTTAATGCGGATAGTGGGCATGTTCATGCATGGAATGTAGTTGAACTTACGAGTCGCGTAGGAAATTGGGGAAGTGCATTTTCCGCTCCTTTATCGGGTTGGCAAGTAGGAGATCCCGGTTATGGAGTAAGTGCACCGGGTGGAACCGATTGTGTCATCACGGTAGCTGCCCATAGCTCCGGCATATATAGTTCTGGAAACAATTGGACGGGTAGCAATATTTCTTACTTTTCGAGTTTCGGGCCCATAATTGACGGCCGTATCAAACCTGAAATTTCAGCCCCGGGGAGCAATGTCATTTCCGCTATTTCAAGTTTCACAACTCATGAAACGGCAAATCCTTGGGCTACGGTTTCTTTTAATGGTCGAGATTACCAATATGTTCCTTTATCCGGAACTTCCATGTCTTCCCCTTTTGTAGCAGGAGTTGTTGCCTTAATTCTTGAAGCCAACCCATGGCTCTCTCCCCGACAAATTAAAGAAATCATTACCGAAACCGCCTATCAGGATCAATACACGGCACAGCAAGGAGAAGAAAGATTCGGTTACGGAAAAGTAAGTGCTTATGATGCCGTTTTACTCGCATTGGAAACTATAGGAACCGAAAATATTTCTTTCAGGGAATCCAGCATTACGTTATTTCCGAATCCTGCATCAGACAACATCTTTCTTACTTTAGAAACAAATGAATCCTCTATTCCGATTGAAATTTATGATTTTTCCGGTAAACTTCTTGATAAATACATTCTATCATCAGGTATTCATCAACTCAATATTCAACATTATGCCGCAGGGTGTTATTTTATCAAAATTAATCAAAAAGAAAAAATTGTAGTAAAAAAATTAATCAAAAAACCTTAAGAATCTTATTTCTCTTAAATTGCAACTTCAAAAACACCACTTAATTATGTCGAACGTAGTCACCAATTATATCCCTGACGCAGCCATTGAGAAAAAAAATATATTAAAAAAGTACAAAGACTTATTAGCTTCTTTGTACGACAAAACCAATAAAACGCAGCGGCAAAGCATTCGAAAAGCGTTTGTTTTGGCGGTTAATGCGCACAAGGATATGAGGCGTAAAACAGGAGAGCCTTACATTTATCATCCTTTGGCAGTTGCAAAAATTGTTTCGAAAGAGATTAATTTAGGAACTACATCTGTCATTTGTGCTTTGCTTCATGATGTTGTTGAAGATACAGACTATACATTAGATGACATTCGTGATATTTTCGGAGAAAAGGTTGCTATCATCATTGACGGGTTAACTAAAATTGATGATATTGTGATGAATGATGAAGATATCTCTATTCAGGCAGAGAATTTTAAAAAAATATTTCTGTCTATGTCGGAAGATGTCCGGGTTATCTTAATCAAACTTGCTGATCGCTTGCATAATATGAGGACATTAGATGCGATGCCCCTTGAAAAACAATGGAAAATTGCTTCGGAAACAGCCTATTTTTATGCGCCCATTGCTCATCGATTAGGGTTATACAGCATCAAAAGTGAATTGGAGGATTTTGCGATGCAATACACTGACCCAATTGCATATAACACTATCGCGGGAAAATTAAAAAAGAGTGAAGCTGAACGAAAAACACTCATTGAAGATTTTGTCAGACCAATAAAAGAAAAACTAATTGAAAAGGGAATTAATGCAGATATTTCCAGTCGAACTAAATCTATTTTTTCTATTTATCAAAAAATGAAAAGAAAAAAAATAGATTTTGAAGACATCTATGATATTTTTGCTGTTAGATTTGTTTTTGACAGTGATATTGAAGAAGAAAAACCTATTTGTTGGGCTATATATACGATTGTCACCAATTTATACAAAACAAATTCTTCCCGGGAGCGAAATTTTCTCACAACTCCAAAACCTAATGGTTATCAAGCGTTGCATGTAACTGCGATGAGCAATAATGGGAAGTGGGTTGAAGTTCAAATTCGTTCTAAACGCATGGATGAAATTGCCGAAAAGGGATTTGCCGCACACTACAAATACAAAGAAGAAAATAAAACCCCGAAAGAATATGAAAACCGCGTTGAAGATTGGTTGGGTAAAATCAGAGATATTCTTAAAAGTGAAGACACGAATGCTTTAGACTTTCTCAGTGAGATTAAACTCAATTTAGATTTAAAGGAAGTCATCATATTTACTCCAAAAGGAGATATGAAAGTACTTCCTGCAGGATCCACGATCTTAGACTTTGCTTATGAGCTTCATTCTCATCTCGGAAACACTTGTATCGGAGCGAAAGTCAATTACAACATTGTCCCAATTAACCAAATACTTCGCAACGGTGACCAAGTTGAAATTATCACTTCAAAAAAACAACTTCCTAAAGCAGAGTGGCTTGAATTTGTAAAAACATCAAAAGCTAAAGAACAAATCAAAGATAGTATTAAAGCTGAGCAACGTAAATCATACGAAAAAGGAGTAGAATTATTAAAAAAATATTTCAGCGAATATAAAATTAAATACACTTCTCAAAATATAAAAAAAATCCAAGACATTCTCGAAATAAAGTCCCCTATTGAATTTTGGAACTATATTGCCATTGGTAAATTATCAAAAATTAAAATTAAAAAAGTATTTTTTAATGAAGAAAATGCTGATTTAGAAGAATTTCAAAAAAAAATAACATCTAAGCCGAGTGACACTTCGTTAGAAGAATTAATCGATGAAGAATTGCAAATCAATCCCGAAATATTCATGTTGGATGAATCATTTGATAAAATTCGCCATATTCAGATTTCAGATTGTTGCAATCCCATTCCCGGAGACCAAGTTGTTGGATTTCAAATATCTAAAGAAGTAATAGAAGTTCATCGGATTAATTGCAACAATGCAATTGAGCAAATGTCCAAATACGGAAATAGGATTATTAAAGCCCGTTGGAGAAAAGAACAAAATATTGCTTTTTTATCAGGCATACGGATAGTTGGATTTGACAAAAAGGGAATTCTTAAAGATATTATAGATATGATTAGTTCTCAATTTGAATTAAATATTAAATCTATCAATATTGAAACAAAGCGGAATGTTTTTAAAGGGACAATGATGTTGTACATTGAAAATGTGCAAGTTCTTGATGATTTAATTGATAATATCTCCAAAATTGATAATGTAGAAAAGGTTACAAGAATAGGATTTTAATATTTTCATAAAATATTATCATACTTCTTCTATTTTTTTCATTATATTTTTTAAGAAAATCTGACAAGAATTTATCGTAAGATATTGGAAGATTGAAAAAATATATTATTTTTGCATCATTAATAAATTAGAAAAATAGTATACATTCATCATTAATCACTCCAAAAGG
>JAKIZI010000032.1 GCA_022708105.1 Bacteroidota bacterium | reverse complement strand
TACCGGCTGCGGACTTGGAGCCGGAGACCGACGGCGAAGCCGGCATGCCCAAATAAAAATTAAATATTATGAAAACCTAAATCAGAGAATCCTCCTCCGATAAATATTGTGTTTTCAGCGATGATTAATAGCGTTCAATATCAATATTGGAAACCCCCGAATTGAGATCGATGTCAATGGCACCGATTGAAGTCGAATCCGGAGTATACACATAGTTTCCTTTGCTCGTTTTGGTAAATCCGGTTAAGGAATGGTTGGTTAAGGCGGATTCCGTTGTCACATAACAGGTCATTTCCTTGGGAATACGGATTGTAATATTGGCAGCTCCGGTAGATAAGTCCACATGAACATCAGGGTACAAATTCCCGATGGTCAATGAAATGTCGGATGCACCTGCATCAATGCTCACCTCTTTTACTTTAAAAGGAGTTAGGTCAAAAGTGGTGCTTACAGCGCCCATATCGAAACTAAGATCCCATACAGGAGCCGGATGAAGGCCTATTTCATAAGTCAACACCCGATTTGTTTCTGCAAACGGAGGAATGATATCCAATTCAATTTCGGCATCGGAACCGGAAATAAACTGTTTGTTTTTAATGTATTTAGCGGAAATTCCATTGATGGTAATGAGATTTGAGTCGGGAACAATCGAAAACTCGCCCGCCCCCATATCTGCTTCCAGCGAAGCCGTCATGATACGATTTGTATCCATCGGAATGACGAAAATGTCCGTAACGGAAAGATCCACTTTTGTTGTTTCATCGCATCCGGTGAATCGGTTAAAATTTGTGGGACTTAACAAAAATACCACCCCAATAGCAAGGATAATGATATCAAGTGAGATTTTAATCCATTCTTTGATAGGCAACAGTCCAATTCCAATCCAAATAAAGATCAGGGGCCACAACTCAATCATATCGATCCATGAAAAAGTGATCACGGATACTGATTTTAAAAGCCAAAGGATTCCGAAAGCGAGAAATAAAACTCCCCAAAAAATATTTTTGTAACGCATGGCGATTATGATTTTTGTTTGTTACTGAATATCAGGAGGAAAATTCCAAGGAGCACCAGTAAGGAGGGAAATAGATATTTGAAGTGCAGGAAGGGAATAAAATTACGAAAAAGGAAGAAAAGACCGAAGAAGATGAAGAAAACACCTGCAATGATTGCAGCAGACTTGCGCGTGTTCTCCGAACAACAAGTCGATTTAATACGTTCTTTTTTTTCGGCTTTAGATTCCGTCTTTACATTTTCAACAGTAGGTTGCTTGTCCTCCACAACCGTTGCCTCTCCTTTATCATCCACTTCAATATAATTATCAAACTTTGGTTTTTCTGGAACGATAATTAAGAGGATAATATAAATGATGAACCCACTTCCGCCGGCGAAGATGAGCCCCAAAAAAATTGCCCGAACAACCACGGGATCAATATTAAAATATTCGGCAAGACCGGCACAGACACCGGCAATCATGCGATTATCACTGCGATACAATCTTTTTTCCATTATGAAAATTTTAAAAGTTATTTATTGTTTTAAACTAACGGTTTTATTAAAAACAAGATGCGTTTCCGTTGCGTCTTTGTCGATACAAAAATAACCGATTCTTTCAAATTGATAGTATGGAGCAGCCGTTTTGAGGTTCAAAGACTCTTCCAAATAGCCATTCTTCACGATTAATGAATCCGGATTGATGTAATCCAAAAATGATTTCCCTTCTTCATCGTTATCAGGTTCGGGAACGGTAAAAAGTCTGTCAAAAAGACGAATTTCCGCCGTTTGCGTATGCGCTGCCGACACCCAATGGATGGTGGCTTTGACTTTTCGGTTGCTTTCACTCAGTCCGCTTCTTGTTTCCGGAAAATATTGAGCATGAATTTCTGTAATTTCTCCCGCTTCATTTTTCACCACCCCGGTACAGGTAATGATGTATGCATATTTCAATCGTACTTCACCCCCAACAGTAAGTCGGTAAAACTTCTTGTCGGCAACTTCTCTGAAATCGGCACGTTCTATCCATAATTCGCGAGAGAAGGGAACCTGACGAGTTCCGGCTTCGGGGTCTTCGGGATTGTTGGTTGCCTGCATTTGCTCCATTTGATCGGTAGGATAGTTGTCGATGATCAATTTCACCGGATCGAGGACGGCCATGGTTCTGAGGGCGACTTTGTTGAGGTCTTCGCGGGCACAAAACTCAAGCAGATTAACGTCGATGATATTATCGCGTTTGGCAATACCCACCGTTTCCGCAAAAGTACGGATCGATTTCGGAGTAAAACCTCTGCGACGCAGCCCTGAAATGGTGGGCATCCGGGGATCATCCCAACCCATCACCTGTTTTTCTTTCACCAATTGCATGAGCTTTCTTTTGCTCATAATGGTATAACTTAAATTCAGACGGGCAAATTCAATCTGTTGCGGATGATGGATGTGCAAAGCTTCACAAAACCAATCATAGAGCGGGCGATGTATTTCAAATTCAAGCGTACATATAGAATGCGTGATGCCTTCAATAGAGTCACATTGGCCGTGGGCATAGTCGTACATAGGATAGATGCACCAGCGATTACCGGTTCGGTGATGGTCTGCATGAAGAATCCGGTACATGATGGGGTCGCGCATGTGCATATTTGGGGAACTCATTCCGATTTTTGCCCGAAGAACACGGCTACCGTCAGGAAACTCGCCGGCGCGCATTCTGCGAAATAAATCGAGATTCTCTTCTATTGACCTGTTTCGGTATGGACTTTCAATGCCCGGCTTCGTAGGAACCCCTCTGCCCTGACTGATCTCTTCTTGTGTTTGGTCATCCACGTATGCCAACCCTTCTCCGATTAGTTGTTCTGCCCATTGATACAACTGTTCAAAATAGTCCGATGCATAATACTCGGCAGCCCATGAGAATCCCAGCCACGTGATATCTTCTTTAATCGAATCGACATACTCAACATCCTCCTTCACAGGATTGGTGTCATCAAACCGCAAGTTACATTTTCCGTTGTATTTTTCAGCTAAACTGAAGTTCAAACAGATGGACTTGGCATGACCAATATGTAAATAACCATTCGGTTCCGGAGGAAATCTCGTGTGTACCCGACAATCGTTCTTTTTTTCTGTTAAGTCTTTTTCAATAATTTCTTCAATAAAGTTCATGGTAATTGGATTGAGTGATAAAATAACCGATGGAAATAACTTGCAAAGATAAATTAAATTTCAATATAATTCTTGATTAACTATCTAAAAAAGAGATAAAAATATTAATTTTATTTTTATAAAAAGGCTTGATTTATTCAAAAAAAAAGTCCTAACTTTGCAACGATTTTGAAGTGAAAATAAAAACCATTTTATAACCAAACTTAAAAATTTTTTATATGGATCTTAAAAAAGTAATTGCCGACATTGAGGCAAAAAATCCGGCTCAACCTTTATACATTCAAGCCGCAAAAGAAGTACTCGAAACCATCGCAGACTTCGTGAATGAGAATCCAAAATATGACAAATATGCTATTGTCGAAAGAATTTTGGAACCAGAACGTATCATTAAATTCCGAGTTTCTTGGGTTGATGATAAGGGACAAATCCAGGTAAATCGTGGATTCCGTGTTCAACACAATATGGCTATCGGCCCATACAAAGGAGGTCTTCGCTTCCATCCTTCCGTTAATGAAGATTCTATGAAGTTCTTGGCGTTTGAACAAACTTTTAAAAACTCTCTGACAACCCTTCCTATGGGAGGTGGTAAGGGAGGTTCTGATTTCGATCCTAAAGGAAAATCAGAAGGTGAAGTAATGCGTTTTTGTCAAGCCTTTATGACGGAATTGCAGAAGTATATCGGACCCGAAACAGACGTTCCTGCCGGTGATATCGGTGTAGGTGCTCGTGAAATAGGCTTCATGTATGGTCAGTACAAAAGATTACGCGACGAGCATGTAGGTGTTCTTACCGGTAAAGGTTTAGAGTGGGGCGGTTCTCTTATTCGCCCTGAAGCTACCGGTTTCGGTGCTGTTTACTTCCTCGAAGGAATGCTCGCAACTTGCAAGGATTCTATCAAAGGAAAACGTGCTATTATCTCCGGATTCGGAAATGTGGCTTGGGGAACAGCTCTTAAATTAGCTGAATTAGGTGCTGTGCTTGTAGCTATCTCCGGTCCCGACGGTTATATTCTTGACGAAGCAGGAATCAATACGCCCGAAAAAATTCAATATATGAACGAATTGAACCAAACACGTAATAATGTGGTGGCTCCTTTCGCTGATAAATTCAAAACTGCTAAGTTCTTCCCCGGAAAGAAAGTATGGGGAGTTCCTTGCGATATCGCTATGGCTTGTGCCATCCAAAATGAATTGGACGGTAAAGATGCTGAAATGCTCGTGAAGAATGGCGTTAAATATGTGGTTGAAGTATCCAATATGGGGTGTACCGCAGACGCAATTACGACATTCCAAAAAGCAAAAGTTAATTTTGCTCCGGGAAAAGCTGCAAATGCCGGTGGCGTTGCTACATCAGGTCTCGAAATGAGTCAGAATTCAATGAAATTGTCATGGAATAAAGAAGAAGTTGATGAAAAATTGAAAGGAATCATGCAAAATATCCATGCCAATTGTTTGGCCCACGGAAAAGAAAAGAGTGGCTATATCAACTATGTGAAAGGGGCTAATATTGCCGGTTTCATTAAAGTTGCCGAAGCAATGATCGCCCAAGGAGTTTACTAATCCTTGACGTAATTGAATAAAAAAGGCTGTCCGAAGACAGCCTTTTTTTTATGCCTGAACTCCGGCAACATCTGCCGAAGGATCAATCTTTTTGATAAGCCCTTGTAAAACTTCTCCGGGACCATATTCCATAAAACGAGTGGCTCCGTCGGCAATCATCTGCTGAACACTCTGCATCCATAGAACAGGAGAGGTCAACTGAGCGACCAAGTTCTTTTTAATCTGATCGGGATCCATCGACGGTTTTGCCGTGCAGTTTTGGTATATCGGACAAATAGGATCATGGAAGTTAATATGGGCAATCGCATCTGCCAACTCTTCTTGTGCCGGTTGCATGAGCGGAGAATGGAATGCTCCTCCTACTTTTAACGGTAATATACGCTTTGCTCCTGCTTTTTGCAGGGCCTCTGTGGCCATTTCAATTCCTTTGATAGAACCCGAAATTACCAATTGCGCAGGACTGTTATAATTGGCAGGAACCACCACCTCTTGAATCGATTTACAAATATCTTCCGTTTGACGATGGTCAAACCCTAAAACCACCGCCATGGTCGAAGGGTTCTGTTCACAAGCTTTTTGCATTGCATGTGCTCTTTTGGATACTAAGGAGAGACCGTCGGCAAAAGTTAATACTTTATTGGCTACCAATGCCGTAAATTCTCCCAACGAATGCCCGGCAGTCATAGCCGGCAATTCATCGTCCGTAAGAAGTTGATATGCTATGATAGAATGCAGAAATACTGCAGGTTGAGTCACTTTTGTCATTTTTAAAGCCTCTTCCGTTCCGGAAAACATGATGTCGGTGATGGAAAATCCTAAGATCTCGTTAGCCTCGTGGAACATCTCTTTGGCTTTTGGGTAACGATCGTATAAATCCTTTCCCATTCCTGAAAATTGGGCTCCTTGGCCCGGAAAAACAGCAACTTTCATAATTTTTAGTTTTAATGAATATGTTTCGGCTGCAAAAATAGTAAAATTTCCTTTCGGAAGCTTTTTTGCTGTATGTTACTGTCAGTGAATAGATTTGTATATTTTATATTTTTATTATTTTTTGGGCAGCCCGGCCTTCGGCCGTCGGGCTATCCGTTACAAGTCCTCATTCCGCTCTTTCTCCGTCATAAAAGTTGTTCGTTGGACAATTTTATCGTACTATTTTCCTTCTCCCCAAAGGCTCTTCCGCTTCATTCCGGGCTTTCCACTGCTATCCCTGCTACAGGGATGGCAAAGGTTCCCCACTATACAAAAGTTTCTCCACCAAGAAAATAATGGGCAAAAAAAATGCGTACCTGAATAGATACGCATTTTTTAGATTCAAAATCAGGTTATTTTAAGCCTCTATTCTTTAATAACGGGTCAATGGAAGGTGCTTTTCCACGGAAAGCAAGGTATAAATCCATCGGATCTGCCGTATTGCCTTTTTCTAAGATATTGGTTCTAAATGCTTTTGCAGTAGCAGGATCAAAGATTCCTTTTTCTTTGAACGCTTGAAAAGCATCACTATCCAAAACAGCAGCCCACGTATAGCTGTAGTAGCCTGCACTATATCCGCCAGAGAAGATGTGTTTGAAATAGGAACTCTTGTATCTTGAAATAATCTCCGGGATCAAACCGATTTTCGCCAATGCTTTGTTTTCAAATTCCGGAAGGGTGATTTCAGTCGGAGTAGTAATGTTGTGATAATCCATGTCAAGGAATGATGCAGCTAATAATTCCGTATTGATAAAGCCTTGTCCGTATGTGCCGACAGCTTCAATTTTGGCAATAAGTTCATCCGGAATTACTTCACCCGTTTTATAATGTTTGGCATACATTTTCATTACTTCCGGTTCTGCAGCCCAATGTTCTAAGATTTGAGACGGAAGTTCTACAAAATCGCGACTTACATTAGTTCCGGCCAAAGAGCGGTACTGACATTTCGAGAGCATCCCGTGAAGGCCGTGTCCAAATTCATGGAAGAAGGTCGAGGTTTCATCAAAATTCAACAAAGAGGGGGTCTCACCTGTGGGTTTGGTGAAATTGAAAACCAAAGAGATAATAGGTAATACATTTTTCCCGTTGTCCAAATATTGTTCTCTGAAATTGGTCATCCATGCCCCACTGCTTTTGCTTTCTCTCGGGAAATAATCCATATACAAAATGGCAATTACTTGATCGTTTTCCAAAACTTCATAGCCCACAACATCCGGATGATACACCGGTAAATCTTTATTTTCTTTGAATGAGAGTCCATATAAATTTTTGCATACCATAAATACGCCTTCTCTTACATTATCAAGAGAAAAGTACGGACGAATGATATCATCGTTGAGGTCATATTTTTCCTTGCGAAGTTTTTCACTGTAATATCTCCAATCGTAAGGTTCGAGTTTAAAGTTGTTGCCTTCGTCTTTAATCATTTGTTGGTATTGAGCTGCCTCTTTTTTGGCTTTTGCTAAAGCCGGTTTCCAAACTTGCATCAATAGATTATTAACGGCTTCGGGGGTTTTAGCCATACAATCATCTAAAGTATAAGCAGCGTGTGAGTTGAATCCAAACATTTTGGCTCTTTCAAGACGCAGATTAATAATGTCATTGATAATTTTACTGTTGTCTGTAGAGTCTGAAGTGCAACGTGTTGCGTAAGCGGTCCACAATTCTTTCCGCAATTCTCTGTTTTTGCAATTCATCAAAAATGGTTCCATGCTCGGAAGATGGATTGTAAATACATATTTACCTTTGGTTGCAGGATCGGCGTTTCCGGCTTCAAGGGCAGCATCCAGTTGACTCTGCGGCATGCCTTCCAATTTGGCAACATCGTCCACAACCAATTTGTAATTATTGGTCGCTTTCAAAACATTATTGCCGTAATCTAAAGTTAATAAGGACAATTGTTCGTTGATTTCACGGAATCTTTTTTGTTGTTCTACAGGAATATTGGCACCTCCGCGAACGAAATCTTTATACGTTTCTTCGAGAAGTCTTAATTGTTCCGGATTTAAATTTAATTGTTCTTTTTGTTCGTAAACAGTTTTAATCTTTTCAAACAACTTAGGATTTAAGTTAATGTTGTCAGAATGTTTTGAGAGTTTGGGTAAAATATCTTTGGCGATATTTTCCATTTCGGGACTATTATTCGTTTCTGATAAGTTAAAGAAAACCAACGCTACCTGATTGAGGAGTTTTCCGCTATATTCAAGCGCTTCAATGGTATTGGCAAAAGTAGGCGCTTCTGTTTGGTTTACAATAGCATCTACTTCTGCTACTTGTTCTTGCATTCCTTTTTCAAAAGCAGGAATGTAGTGTTCCGGTTTGATTTGGTCAAACGGAGGAACACCGTAAGGAGTTTCCCATTCTTGAAAAAAAGGATTTTCGGGGGCGGCCGACTCGGAGACCTCCTTTTTCTTACCGCAACTTACAAGAATTACAGTAGATAAAATTAATAATGACATGGTCTTTTTCATAAAAAATTATTTTAAAGGTTTTATTTTTTTCAAAAAGCAAAAATACAAAAAAAAATGTGCCACAAACAGCTATTTATTTTTTCTTAATCTTATATAATCATGTTTAAAAAGAAATATATCAACGGGTTATATATAATTTTTGATTTAATGAGTAGAAAAGTGCCGATTATTATTTTTTTTTGTATTTTTGCAACCGAAATCAAACAAGGCCCCTTAGCTCAACTGAATAGAGTATTTGACTACGGATCAAAAGGTTGCAGGTTTGAATCCTGCAGGGGTCACTCAAAGAAGAATGAAGTGCTAAATGTTGTCAAGATGTTTAGCACTTTTTTATTAGTTCATTTCATCAAGAAAGAGAAATTAGTCTATGAAAGCACGTTTTTCCGGTAAAGAAGAAAACCCGCGTTATCGTTTCACATTTCCGGTACATCTTTTCAATCCGGAGGGAGATTTGATTTTGGTGGATAAGCCTTATCGATGTACCTCTTTTGATGTAGTCGGACAATTAAAATATGCTTTACGCAGAGAATACGGAAAAAAGGTGAAAGTGGGGCATGCCGGCACATTGGATCCATTGGCGACAGGCTTGCTCATCATTTGTATCGGTTCGTTTACCAAGAAGATTGAAGGGTATCAGTCTTCCGAAAAAGAGTACACCGGCACCTTCATGGTTGGGGCTACGACTTCCAGTTTTGATTTAGAACAACCGATTGATAAAACTTTTCCGTATAGTCATATTACCCGTGAGGCGGTGGAGACGGTAGCAAACTCTTTTCTTGGGGAGACAGAACAAACGCCGCCACTGTTTTCAGCGGTTAAAGTGGATGGTAAAAGAGCTTATGAGTTGGCACGTAAAGGGGCGGAAGTAGAGATTAAGTCCAAAACGATTTTTATTTCCGACTTTGAGATTACGCGTTGTTCATTACCTGAGATTGACTTTCGGATTGTATGTTCCAAAGGGACTTACATTCGTTCGATTGCCCGAGATTTTGGGGCTCAACTTCAAAGCGGAGCTTATCTTTCCGCTTTGCGTCGTACTCGGATTGGAGATTTTCGTGTTGATGATGCCATTCCCATGGGGGTTGACATCATAAAACCGATTCTTTAGCCTCTTTTATTCTTTTTGGCGAAATCGCGTTTTTCGTTGCGACGGGCCACCCAGGAAGAAGAACTATTAGTTCTCTTCTCATCGGTCATAATTGACAAATTAAAGTTGCTGTTATTTTTAAATGCTTGGAGCAAGAAGTCTGCCTGGTCGGCATACAGGTCAAAATAGGTGAACTTGGGGGTAATTTCGATATCGCCGACATGAATATGGTTGCTGTTGGTAACTTCATTGATAATGCCTAATATGGCTCGCGGGGAGGCATTTTGTTTACTCCCGAAATTCATCTTAATGCGAACACGGTTTCCTTTATCGTTTTTTCTGCGTTGTTCTCCCCGATTGGATTGTCGGTCGGAATTATCATTGCGTTCTTTATATTCTCTTTTGGAGGAAGGTGCTTTAGAATTTAAGTCGATGGCATCTTTATAATAGTCAAGGAATCGGTTAAATTCCAAAGAGACGAAACGGCGAATCAATTCTTCTTTATCGAGATATTCCAATTTTTTAATTACTTGTGGTAAGAGGAGATTAATTTCGTCATAATTAACCTCTACATGTTCCATTTTATTAATCATGGAAAAGAGTTGCCGTTTGCACACTTCGGGACCTGTAGGGATTAGTTCTTTTTTAAAAGGTTGCCCCAATTTTTTTTCTATTTCTGAAATGCGATTTTGTTCTTTTCCGCCGACAATGGATATAGAGACTCCTTTTTTCCCGGCGCGACCGGTACGACCGCTTCGGTGTGTGTACACTTCAGCGTCTTCCGGTAGACCGTAATTAATGACATGCGTAAGGTTATTCACATCAAGTCCACGGGCAGCCACGTCGGTAGCCACTAAGATTTGCAAATTGCGAAGGCGGAACTTATTCATGACCGTATCGCGTTGGGCTTGACTCAAATCGCCGTGGAGCGCATCCACATCGTAGCCGTCTTTCATAAGTTCATCGGCCACTTCTTTGGTTTCGCGACGAGTTCTGCAGAAGACAATACCGTAGATATCCGGATTGGCGTCCACGATTCTTTTTAGTGCGAGGTAGCGATTGGATGGCTGAATATAGTAATAAAGATGTTCGATATTTTCTGCACCGGCGTTACGTTGTCCGACCATAATTTCGGAATAGTTTTTCATGTATTTTTCAGCGATGCTCACAATAGTTTTCGGCATAGTGGCTGAGAAGAGAAATGTTCTTCGATCTTCGGGAACTGTTTTCAGAATTGTCTTCAAATCTTCTTCGAATCCCATATTGAGCATTTCATCTGCTTCATCAAGAACGAGGTAGCGTACATCTTCCAATTTTATTTTACCTCTTTCGATCAGATCTATCAATCTTCCCGGCGTAGCCACCAACATTTGAGGAGGTGTATTCAGTCGTTGAATTTGGTTCACGATATTTTCGCCGCCGTAGACAGGAACTACTTTAATATTTGCCATATTTTGCGAGTAGTTGGTCAGATCTTGAGCGATTTGCATACACAGTTCGCGAGTTGGTGCCAGCACTAATGCTTGAATCTTATGGAGGCGTTCGTCGAGAAGTTGAATGATGGGCAAGCCAAAAGCTGCGGTCTTCCCGGTTCCGGTTTGAGCCAGTCCGACAAGGTCTTCTTCTTCTGAAAGAATAAACGGAATTACGCGTTCCTGAATAGGCATAGGAGCTTCGTAGCCAAGGTTAGCCACGGTAGTGAGGATTTTTTCAGACAATCCTAAGTCTTGAAAAGTTTTCATAATAAATTGTTTACACGCCTTACCTGTATCCGCTCGAAAATTCTCCCCATTTATCTTAAGACATGCATCAAGAAAAGAAAGGCAATTAATGCCCTTGATAGAATTTAATCAATTAAATACGCGAGAGCGCTTGTTTTTTAATCGGCGGCAAAGATACACAAAAATATAGTACGGAAAGAGCTTCCTTTTTTTTGTCTGAAATCATCTTTTTTGAAGAGATGATTTTGATTATTACGGGGAGTTTTCCTATTCTGTCTTATTTGCTGCGAAGGGAAAAAAGGTGCAAGTTGCCTGCGTGAGGGATAGTAGTGGAAAGCCCGGAATGGAGCGGATTTGAAATGATGAATTTTCTTTCCGACGGCTCAATTTTTTGCTTTAAGGGAAATTTTTCCGAAGAGAAAAGAGCGGAATGAGGACTTGTAACGGATAGCCCGACGGCGAAGCCGGCACGCCCAAATAAAAAAAATAATCTTCAATAAAAAAATAAAAAAAAGAGGAAAAAATAAGATAAAAGCAAAAAAGGATGAATATTAATAGCCTATATTTTTTGTATCTTTGCCGATTAAAAAGCGATAGAAAATGGCAGATTACAAAGACGACAGCATTAAAACTTTAGAGTGGGATGAGCATATCAGGACACGTCCCGGTATGTATATCGGAAAGTTGGGAGATGGTTCGGCGCATGATGACGGAATTTATGTATTATTGAAAGAGGTAATTGACAATTCTATCGATGAATTCATGAGAGGTCATGGGAAAACTATAGAAGTGACGATTAAGGAGCAAAAAGTGACCATTCGTGATTATGGAAGGGGAATTCCGTTGAAAAAGATGGTTGATTGTGTATCCAAGATTAATACTGGCGGAAAATTTGATGAAGGGGATGCTTATGACAACTCCATTGGGATGAACGGTGTGGGAGTAAAAGCTGTAAATGCGCTCTCGACCTATTTTATGGTAGAGTGTGTTGTGGACGGAAAACAGAAGCGGGCAGAATTTTCTTGCGGAAAGCAGACTAATGAAACACATATAGAAAAAAGTACGGCGGCCAATGGTACGCTGATTGCTTTTGTACCGGATGACACGATATTTGAGAATTTTCATTGGTACACCGAGTACATTGAGAAGATGATGTGGAACTATGTTTACTTAAATCGTGGATTAGTCATTGTTTTCAACGGGCAGAAATTTATATCCAAGAATGGTTTATTAGACTTATTAACCAACAGCATCAACGGGGAGGCCTTATATCCGCCAATACATCTTGAAGAAGATGATTTTGAATTTGCCATCACCCACACCTCCAGGCGCTACGGAGAAGAGTATTATTCCTTTGTAAATAGTCAGAACACCACCCAAGGAGGGACGCATCAGCAGGCATTCAGAGAGGCTATTGTGAAGACGGTCAGAGATTTTTACAAAAAAGATTTTGATCCGAGTGATGTACGTAATTCTATTGTTGCGGCGATTTCGATTAAGGTAAAATCTCCGATTTTCGAATCTCAAACCAAGACTAAATTAGGGTCCCAGTATATGGCTCCCGGGGGGCAGACGATACGATATTACATTAATGAGGTGGTTGGGCGTTTGTTGGATAAATATCTGCACATGAATAATGATGTTGCGGATATTTTACTTAAAAAAATATTAGAATCCGAGAAGGAGCGTAAGGAGATTGCGAGTATCAAAAAAGTATCGAAAGAGGTACAGAAGAAAGTTAGTTTGCATAACAGTAAATTGCGGGATTGTCGTTTTCATTTCAACGACAATGATGAGCGGGGATTGGAGACTACAATATTCATTACGGAGGGAGATTCGGCGTCGGGTTCCATTACCATGTCGCGGAATCCGGAGACGCAAGCGGTTTTCAGCTTGAAGGGGAAGCCGAAGAATGCGCTCAAGGGAAAGAGTAAAAGTTTTATTTATGAAAAGGACAATGAAGAGTTAAGTTTATTACAGGCAGCGCTTAACTTGGAAGACGGCATAGACGGTTTGCGTTACAACAACATTGTTATTGCGACGGATGCTGATGTTGATGGGATGCACATTCGATTATTATTACTCACATTTTTCTTGTTATTTTTCCCTGATGTAGTAAAAGCCGGGCATGTATACATATTGCAGACGCCGCTATTCCGTGTAAGGAACAAACAGAAGACCTTTTATTGCTATAGTGACGAGGAACGGATAGATGCGATTCGCACATTGGGGGGTAAGCCGGAGATTACCCGATTCAAAGGACTAGGCGAGATATCCCCCGGAGAGTTCAAGAATTTTATAGGAAAAACCATACGGTTGGAGCCGGTAGTTTTGGATCGAGGTACCAGCATACAATCGATATTAGAATATTATATGGGAGATAACACTCCTGAGCGTCAGCAGTTCATTATTGAGAATCTTCGCGAGGAGATCAATGATATGATTGATTAGCGTCTATTTTACTGTTTTCTTTTGTAGAATAAGAAAAAGTAATATATTTGCGATTTTAATTTAAAGTCTTGAAAACAAAATCACTTGTTTTATTTGTTCAGCTCCGTCGGTTTCTGAAGAATCATTTTGGAATATCGGCTATATTGTTGATATTAAGTTTTTTTACAGGTATATTTGGAGCTACGGTAGCCATCATCATCAAGAACTTATTACACTTAAATGTTTCCTTACTGGGCAGAATGTTTCCTTCGGGGCAGTTTAATTATGCGTATTTGGCATTTCCTTTGGTAGGAATAGTATTGACAATATTATATATACGATTTTTTGTCAAAGATAACATCAATCATGGTGTGAGCATAGCGTTAAAGGCAATGGGGAAGAGCAGTGGGAAATTAAGGGCACACAACATGTATTCGTCCATGGTTGCCAGTTCCATCACGGTTGGTTTTGGAGGTTCTGTAGGATTAGAGGCCCCTATTGTATTAACGGGTTCTGCGATTGGTTCTAATTTAGCGAGGTTGTTTAATTTATCTAGAAAAAACACGGTATTGTTATTAGCGTGTGGGTCGACTGCGGCGTTGGCAGCAGTATTTAAGGCACCAATTGCAGCGATTGTATTTTCTATTGAGGTGTTGATGTTGGATTTGACGAGTGTAGCCTTACTTCCGTTATTGATTTCTGCGGCAACAGGGACAGTGTTATCCACTCTGTTTTTGGGAGAAAATGTAATGTTTAATGAAAGTTTTACAATACCTTTCAAAATTTCCAATATTCCTTTTTATTTGATCCTTGGTATTATTTCTGGTGCAGTTTCCGTTTATTTTCTTAGAGTATTGAGAACTGTTGAAAAAATATTTGCCAAGATAAAAAAACAATATGTACGTGCCATAATTGGAGGATTACTATTAGGGGTTATGATTTTATTCTTTCCGGTTTTTTACGGGGAAGGATATGAAAATTTAAACACCTTATTGCAGGGTAAATCCTTTTCATTATTTCAGAGTTCTCCATTTTATCCTTTATTGGAGAACTATCACATATTATTTGTCGTATTTTTGATAGGGGTTATTTTGCTGAAAGTTATTGCCACGGCAGTAACGACAGGTGCAGGCGGTATTGGGGGAGCATTTGCTCCATCGCTTTTTGTGGGAGCGTTTACCGGATTTTTATTGGTTGAGGTATGTAATTACTATTTTAAATTAAACTTACCTTATATTAACTTCATATTAGCGGGAATGGCGGGAGTAATGGCGGGAGTGATGCATGCTCCCTTAACGGCTATTTTTTTAATTGTTGAATTATCCACCGGTTACAGTTTGTTGATTCCCCTGATGATTACGGCATCTATATCTTATTTGTCTGTATTTCCATTTGAAAAACATTCGATTTACACGCGAAAATTGGCGGAGAAGGGAGAATTAAAAACACACAATAAAGACAAGTTTGCTATGCGGCAGTTGAATATTGATAAATTATTGGACACTGACATATTAACAATCCCTGTTACAAGTTCATTACGAGATTACACCTCATATATTGCTAAGAGCAAGAGGAATTTATTTGTCGTATTGGATGAATATGATACTTTTGCCGGATTATTGGTGATGGATCAGCATCGGGATATTCTTTTCAATCAGGAATTGTATGATTTAGTAAGAGTAAAAGACTTGATGATCCAGCCGGATGTATTTGTTTATGATACAGATAAGGGGGAAGAAATTGTACAAAAATTTCAGAAGACAAACAATTACAATTTGCCGGTTATTACAAAAGATAAGAAATACATAGGATTTTTGTCCAAGGCGACTGTTTTTTCCGCCTATAAAAATGTAATTGCTTCGGAGTCTGAAGATTAGTTAAAGTTATTTTTTAACGCATCTAACACTTGCAGCATCAGATTTTTCGCGATAGGGAAGACTCATATCGGAGCAAGAGTATGCCAATTGTCCGACGAGGGCGTTAATTTCGTCATAATTTGAGCAAGTCCAGAAGTAGGCATCTCCCATTAGGTTATAGAATCTTCCGTCGTGGTATATTCCGGCGGGAAGAGCAGAAAAATCAGTAGTATTGGTTCCGGGAATAAGCCACATTGTGGTTGTTCTAAGAGCATCGCTTCCACCGGCATTTATTGACTGTAATTCTGCGGCGGTTGGAACTCTCCAACCTTGTGGACAGACACCTTGCACAAATCCAAGACTATCGGTAAGAGGCTGAGCGGTTAGATTTCCCTCAGGAATATTCATGGTTGAGAACCAACTATATAATCGGCCAAAAGTATTCAAATTGCTCATTGTATCGGGATACATGGGCGAATTGTAAATTAGAGCTACGGGGATAGGTGTTTGGAATCCGTCGTCATAATTTGTAGATTTCAAATTTTCTTTAGTCCAGCAAAGATAACCAATACGAATTGTATTATAGACAAATCCGTTAGCATCGGTAACAGTCATGGTGTCTCCGCAAATCGGGAAAAATACCATGACTTGTTGGTTGCAAGTTAAGGATTTGTCAGACACAGCAAAAGTCCAAGTAACTGTAGTAGTGTCATCAACGGGATACTCAGCAAGTTCATCATTAGAGGTAGCTACAGAAGATGTTCCGGATGGTAGTATTGAAGGAACAGGTAAGGTTACGGGGGTTGCAAATTGGTTATATGCAGCGATAACCGAAGTATCTTGGGGGCATAGAACAGAATAAAGCATCACGGAGACGATAGAATCAATACCTAAAGAAGGGAGCAGATAAAAAGTTGTATCTCCTTCTTGATTTATAAAGATACTATTTCTATATTCGAGTGGAACTTGATTGGCATATACCAAGAGGGTATCGGTTCCTACATAAAGGAAAGGTTGTTGCAACCCTTCTGAAAGGATTCCATTTACTGTAGTTTGATTGTCAATGAAAAGTTGTCCGAAGGAATAGGAGGAGTTATTCGCAGTATTGCCGGCAGCAAATACAAATCCGGATTGCGCCATAGATGTTAAGGAACCTACAATTAATAACATTAAAACAAATAACCGCTTTTTCATTTTATGATTTTTTTAAAGTACAAAGATACTCATTTTTTAATATAAATATAGTATGAAAAGTAAAAAAAATATAAAAAAATATAAGAGATATAAAAGTGTTTTCTTTCTAAGAATTCATTGAAATTCAATGGATAAAAAATTAGCAACGTGAGCTTTTTTTGTAAAACTATCCTATTTTTTTGATTGTATTTTTGTTAATTTTATATA
>JAKIZI010000031.1 GCA_022708105.1 Bacteroidota bacterium | reverse complement strand
CGTACTTTTGTCTTGATACAAAAGTACCGAAAAATCAAGGCAAAAAGAATGCCGCCCGCTCTGCCAATCAGCTAAGCAGTTCTATCAAAACAAGGAAACGACAAGCGGTTTTGCAAGAACCGCTAAGCTGATTGGCATTCACAGCACCACCGCCTCTGCTTTTTGCCCGACCTACGCACGTGCTTCGTGGCAGCAGAGCTATTTCTTTTTGAATAGGGGGCTTACTTTTTGAAAAACAAAATCGTGTACTTGATTATCAGGCACTTTTGTTTGATTTTTCTCAGTTTTTATTTTTTACCGGGCAACAATAGGTTTGAATATTTTATTAAAATGAATGTTCCCAATTTCAGATTTCCTGCTCTTTAATGAATTATTCCTCTATATTGTCCCGGTAGGGACATAAGCCCGGTAGAACATTACATCGGTGTGTAATAATTATGGCCCGATTAGGGACAAGAGATAATACAAATCATCTCAATCCCAATTCAGAAAATTGATAATTTCGAAGGAATTGCCGATTTTTAACGTCCCTAATCGGGACGCTGGTGGCTTGTTTGTCCTTCATTTCTACCGGGCTTCAGACCCTAATCGGGTCTGTTAGGAAATATGTTTCATCATATTATTGAAATGGATGCTCTAAAGTTATAAGCGGTAAAATATATTCTCGCAAAGTTCCCAAGACGCAAAGATTTTGCCATCCGAGCGCGTGAGGGCGTAGGCGGAAAGCCCGCAAGGACGGAAGCCGATGTGCCGCTGCTGCAAAAGAGCGACCGGAGGAAGCTCCTTTTGCAGCTTTGCGGCGACACGGCTTCCGGACGCGGACTTGGAGCCGGAGACCGGCGGCGAAGCCGACACGCCCTAAGGAAAATAATAAATAAAAATATTCCTATAATCAGCAGCTTACTGATTGGTCTTTTTGTAGCTGATGACAGCCCACCCATTGAAAAATATTCCCAGTCCCATTAAGGCGAATAATTGAGGCAACATCTCCCCTACACTACTGCCTTTCAAATAGATAAACCGGATGACTTCAATGATATATTTCAACGGACTGATATGGCCCAATAGCTGCGCCCATTGCGGCATGTTGACAAACGGGGTGTATAATCCGCTCAAAAAGACAAAGATGACGACGAAGAAAAACATGATGAACATGGCTTGTTGCATGGAGCCGGCATAGTTGGAAACGACCAATCCAAAGCCGGACATGGCAAATACAAAAACGGCTACAAAGAGATATAGCGTGCCCAAAGTGCCGATTGGGAAGAAGTCGTAAAAAAGCCAAGCTACAAAAATACAGATGCTCAAAACCACAAATCCGACAATCCAAAACGGAATCAACTTGGAGAGAATAAAGGTGAGTTTATTCACGGGAGTTACATTCATCTGCTCCATTGTTCCTTTCTCTTTTTCGGACACAATATTGAGTGCGGGCAGGAAGCCGCAAATCATCGCCATCATCATGACCAACAACGCCGGAATCATGTTAAATACCGATTTCATGGTTGGGTTGTAGAGATAAAGCGGGATGATTTCAAAAGCGGGAGGCGCATGCGATGGCGTAATCATCTCAAAGTCTTGTCGCAATTCATGGTTGTAATCGGCAATAATTTGCGACAGATAGGCACTGCTTAAAGCGGCTTTCATTCCATTAACAGCATTGGCATAAATCATGAGGTCAGCTTTGGATTCGCGCATCAGGGAGCGTTCAAATCCGGCCGGAATCTCGAGAATTTCATCGGTATTTCCCTTTTCCATCTTTTCAAAAATCGGGGACGATGCAAAAGGTTCTTCATTCATAACAAAATACCCCGAAGAGTTGATTTTATCGACTAACTTGCGGGAAGAGACACTTTTGTCGTGATCCACAATCAACAGCCGAATATTTTTAATTTCCATATTCGCTACCAAAGGAAAAATAGCCAAAGCCACAAAGGGAAAGATGATGACTACCCGCGGCAGAAAGCGATTTCTGAAAAACTGTTTAAACTCTTTTTCCAATAAATATCGTAACATGTTTTTTCATTTAATAAATCAATCTAATCTTTTTTTAAATGCTTTCAGACTTAAAAGCACAAGCAACAGAGCCATTCCTGAAAGAATCATTAATTCGAAAGAGATGGCTCCGAATCCAAGTCCCTGAATCATCACTTTCTTCACAGCCTTTATAAACCAATTGGCCGGAATGATATTGGCCAGCCATTGGAAGAAGAGCGGCATGCTCTCCACCGGAAAAATAATTCCTGAAAGAAGAATCACCGGCAACATCATCAGCATTCCCGAAATGAGCATTGCCACCATTTGAGATTTGGCAACAGCAGAAACAAGCAATCCTAAGGACAATGAAACAAAAATAAAGAGCAACGCCAGCAGGAAGAAGAGCAATAAATTCCCGGTAACGGGAACTTTCAGCACGAAGACAGACAGCAGCAAAATGGTCGTGAGGTTGATCAACGAAATCAGGATGTACGGCACGGTTTTGGACAAGATGATCACAATCGGCTTTACGGGAGAGACTAATAATATTTCCATCGTTCCGAACTCTTTTTCGCGGGCAATAGAGATTGAGGTCATCATGGCACATATCAGCATCAGCACCATCCCAAGGACGCCGGGCACAGTGTTATATCCGCCTTTTAAAGTAGGATTGTACATAAAGCGGACATCACTATGGATTTGACATGGGATGGAGCCCTGTGCGGCAGAGAACTCCTGAACAACGCCGCCGATGATGGCAGTGGCATATTGGGTTAAGGTTAAGGCATAATTCGGGTCACTGCCGTCTGTAATCAGCTGCACTTGTGCTTTGCCGGTATGCAACATTTTATCAGAAAAGTGTTCGCTGAAAACCAGCACCATTCCGATATCTCCTTTTCGAAAAAGGGTTTCCACCTCTTCGATAGAGGTTACCTCCCCTTTAATCTCAAAATATTCGCTTGCTTCAAGGGTATTGATAATCATTCGGGTTGCTTCGTCGCGCGAGGGATCCAAAACAAGAATTTGTGCATTTTTCACTTCCGTAGTGATGGCAAATCCAAGCAGCAAGAGCATCATCATAGGCATGATCAAGAGGATTAACGTAGTCCATCTATCACGAAAAATGTGATAAAACTCTTTACGAACGAAGGCACTAAAAGGAGTTTTAGACATCATTTTAATTTTAGAGGGTTAACTTCTTACTGCATTACGGGCAAGTTTGCGAAATACTTCATCCATATTGCGTCCATGGTATTGCATTTTAAGGGTTTGCGGTTTATCTATGACCGCAATTTTTCCGTCCACCATAATGGAGATCCGGTTGCAATATTCGGCTTCGTCCATATAATGAGTGGTTACAAATACGGTAATTCCCTTGTCGGCAGCCTGATAGATCAATTCCCAAAATTGACGTCGGGAGGCAGGATCAACGCCTCCGGTAGGTTCGTCCAAAAAGACAATCTTTGGATTGTGAATAATGGAGACGGCGAAAGCCAATTTTTGTTTCCAACCTACGGGCAAAGACTTCACGAATGTATTTATTTCATTTTGAAAGCCTAAACTTTCAAGCATGAGTTCAATTCGCTCTTTGATTTGTTTCTCGGGGATTCCGTATATGCCGGCATAGAGTCGCATATTTTCCCATACTTTTAATTCTTCATACAGAGAAAAACGTTGACTCATGTAGCCAATATTTTTTTTAATACCTTCATTATCCTTTCCTACTTCGAATCCGGCAACCAATGCGTTTCCTGAAGTTGGTTTGCTGAGTCCGCAGAGCATTTTCATGGCGGTAGTTTTACCGGCTCCGTTGGCGCCCAGAAAACCAAAAATCTCCCCTTTCTTCACTTCAAAGGAAATATGATCCACTGCTGTGAATGAGCCAAATCTTTTGGTAAGGTCTTCTACCATAATGGAATAATTATCATTGGGCTGTATCATCATTAGATTTTTTTATTAAATCATTAGATTAATCATCATTAACAACGCTCGACAGGGATGCAGGAACAGCTTGTTCTTGCGGCAGACAAATCAAATCCATAAAACAATCTTCTACCGAAGGAGAAATCACACTGACGAAGATGTTGGTGTGTCCGCATTGCATAAGAAATTCTCTTATTTGCAATGCCCATTGGGAGAATTCTTTTGCGGATGAGTCCGGAAATTCTACCGTAATATGATGCACATCTCCAAAAGCATACGAAGAAGTAACAAAAGGATGCTTGCGCAAATCTCCAAGCAATAGAGACATATTGTCCGATGAAACAGCAAAGAGATGTCGCTGATATTGTTTTGTGATATTTTCGGGAGTGTTTACTTTCAAAAAGCGACCATTTTGAATTAACGCGATTCTGTCGCAGAGACTTGCTTCTTCCATGTAGGAAGTTGAAACCAATATAGTCAAGCCTTCTGCTTGCAGTCGTTGGAGCATATTCCAAAAATCATTTCGGGAAACGGGGTCAACTCCTGTGGTTGGTTCATCTAAAAACAGAATTTTAGGTTTGTGGATTAGGGCACAGCAGAGGGCTAATTTTTGCTTCATCCCTCCGGACAGAGCTCCGGCACGACGCTTCCGAAAAGGTAGTAACTGGTTATAAATATCTTCAATTTGTCGTGCATTTTCTTCAATGGTAGTTCCAAAGATGGAGGCATAAAATGAGAGATTTTCCTCAACGGAAAGATCTTGGTACAGCGAAAACCGTCCGGGCATATAACCGATACGATTGCGAATAAGCCGATACTGTTTCACGAGATCAAGTTCATCAATCGTTGCGTTTCCGCTATCAGCTAAAATAAGCGTTGTCAAGATTCGGAACAATGATGTTTTTCCGGCACCATCGGGACCGATAATGCCGAAAATTTCTCCCCGGGGGACATCAAAAGAGATATCTTCAAGGGCTTGGATTTTGCTATATTTCTTGTAAATATTGTGAACTTTAATCATCGAAATAAGATAGCTTTAGAACTTTACTGAACCATACATGCCAATTTTGAGTAATCCGTCATTAACAACTCTAATTTTGACGGCATACACTAAATTTGCCCGTTCGTCCTGCGTTTGAATTGTTTTAGGAGTAAATTCCGATTTTGCGGCAATCCATACAATAGTACCGCTATACTCTTTTTGATCTTTTTCGCCAAAATCAGCAAAAACGGAAACCTTTTGCCCAATAGTTAATTTGGTTAATTGCGAGGAAGTTACGTATGCTTTAAGCGTCATGGAGTCAATGTCGGCGACTTTGAATAAGACTCTGCCGGGCACGGCCACTTCTCCCATTTCTGCATATTTGCCCAAAACAGTCCCGTTTCTTGGCACCGTAATGATACATTTTTTCAGTTGGTCTTCAATTTGTGCGATTTGAATATCTATTCCTCTTTCTTCCTGAGTCAAACTTTCGTTTGCCGTTTCCATAGAAGTTGTTTGAGCATCTAATTGTTTTTCAAGAGTCGCAATTTGGGCATTAATATCGTCCAATTGTTTTGCATTGGCGACATTGGCCTGGAGCAATTTCTCGACTCTTTTTTTCTCGTGTTGTGCCGTAGCAATTTGTTCTTTTAATACCGCAACTTGTTTATTTACATCTAATTTCCGGCTATTCAGTGCTTGCTTTGCAATTTGGAGTTGTATTTTTTTCAAATAGAGTTGGGTGGTATCAACAAAGCCCACGCGTTCCCCGGAGGCAACTTTCTGTCCTTCGGTCAAATTCAATTGTAGAATTTTCCCGCCCATTTCGGAAGAGACCAATACTTCATCTGCTTCAAATGTTCCCGAAGCATCGTATTGATTATTTGAATTTCTGCAGGAGAAAGAGATCAACGCTACTCCAAACAGCAGGAATAAAGGTAATAATTTTATTTTCGTTTTCATAATTATTTATAGAATAAATTAAGTAATCACAAATACTAAAAGCCGGATTCTATTTTATATTGATACATAGAGCGTAAAAGCTGCATTTCATGAATTACTTTATTTTGTCTTGCAGCATCTGTAAGAAGAACATCTTGTAAAAAGTCATTCATACTGAGCGTTCCATTTTCCGTTTTTACTTCCGACATAAGAAGAATTTTCTCCCGAAGAGCAATAATTTCTTCATCTTTTAGAATAAGTTGTTTATTTTTTTCAATTTCCGTTTGATATTTTAACAGCGTTTGTTTTTGATTAAAAAGGAACAACTCTTTTTGTATGGCGACCGCATTTTTATTATTTTCAATTTCTTTTTGTTCATCATTTAATGTATAGAGAGCTCCAAATTGCCAGGAAAGACGAATTCCACCGATAAAATAAGGACTAAAACCACTTTCAAACATATTTAAGCCGGGATTGGCATAAGCTCCTTGAGCAAACAGCCCGATTCGGGGCATTCCTTTGGAATACAATCCTTTTTTTTGCACATCAAATTGTCTGTTTTGAATTTCAAAAAGAGACAGCTCAGGTCTTATTCCATGATAATTTTCAAGAGATAGCGGAGACGGTCTCTCGAATTCGGTAGAGTCGTTCAGTTCTTGGCCAATAAATAAAGATAGCGCCATCATAAAGATTTTTTTGGTGCTTTTCATTTCAGATTCAACTTGCTCTCTGTTAAGCATCTCTACTTTAATTTTATGAACATCTTGTTCGTTGGCGACTCCTTGAGCAACGAGACTTTCAACACGATCACAATTACGTTGTAGCTCTTTATTTAGCAATTCATTTTGTATTAATTGTTCATTCAATAGAAGAATTCCAAAATACAAATCATTAATACGACTATATAATGCATACAAATTAATTTCGAGATTTTGTTTTTCGACTTCGGTCCGCGCTTTGATTAATTTTCTGCGGTATTCAGTAACACCCCCATCCCACAAAGATTGATAAAGATCTAATACTACCTGATATCTGTCATGGTCAGGAAACGAAATGTCATCAATGCCAAGTCTGTCAATAAGTGTTGTGAAACTTTCCGGAAATTCGGTGATATCCGATTGCCACGAAGCCCCGGCATTCAAAGATAATTGAGGCAAATAAGCTTTCACGGCATAATCAAGATTATATTTTTTTGATTTTTCGATTAACTCATATTGTTTGATGAGCGGGTAATTGTTTTTTGCCGCCTCATAACACTGTTCAAGTCGTAAAGTCTGTCCCATAAGTCCGGGAAGCAAAACAAAACTCAAAAAAATCACAAAAACTCTTTTCATGGTACTATTTATTGTGAATATATGATGCATTTTCGCTTATTCAATTAAAAGCATTTGATTCATCCATTGTGGAATTAACTTTTTTCTTTCTTCCATAATCGTTTTCATATTTTCCGAAGACTCCATTCCGAAATTTACCAATAAAGGGGACGCAATAAACGGGAAAATTGTAATTCCTAAAAAATTAAGAATAAAATGGAAAGGATTGAGATGTGGATTAATCTTATGAAGTTGTTTGAAAAAAGAAGATTCTCTCAAAATATCATTATGAGACGCCAGCATTGGAAATAACGAAGAGATCTCCTCCGGATTTTTTTGAATTTCACCAAATACAAAAAGGGGTAAATTAGGATCTTGAGAAATCGTATTAATATATTTTTCAACCACAGAAGTAAATTTTTCTTGTAAGGAGGTTTGTTCATCAAATAGATAGGGAAAAATGGAGTTGAAAAATGTCTGTATTTTTTCCCGCATAATAATTTTAAAAATATTTTCCTTACTTCGAAAATAGTAATTGACTAAAGCCAAATTAACCTCTGCCTGGGCTGCAATATCCCGCATTGTGGTAGATGAATATCCTTTGAGTGTAAATAGAGTGCCGGCAGCATCTTTAATTCTCTCTTCCGTCGCTTGGTCTGTCTTGTACCTCATAATGTTACTTTTCTTTTTGCAAATGTAAATAAAAAACATCTGTTTTAAACAACTGTTTAATCAATTTAACATTAATTAAGAATAGACAAAATGAGAAATGGAATTCTAATACTAGAAAAAATTTAGTAAGAAAAGAACAAACAAAAAACCCCCAATACACTTGGAGGTTTTTTGTTTTGATATGGTGATTCCGGATGGGATCGAACCATCAACCTACTGCTTAGAAGGCAGTTGCTCTATCCATTGAGCTACGGAACCGCAGAATTTGTCGGGATAGCAAGATTCGAACTTGCGACCTCCTGCTCCCAAAGCAGGCGCGATAACCGGACTACGCTATATCCCGATTTTTTAGGCTGCAAAAATACACTTTTTTCCCTTCCCTAAAGTTATTTTGCTATTTTTTTTTTACAAAAAAACATTCTTGGTTTTCCCTGAATATCATTTTTAATTTTAATATCCTGATAATCATAATTTTGAAAAAGAGTATTAATATCTTTTGAAAATGGAGAATGTATTTCAAGGGCTAATAATCCTCCTGTAATTAAGATTTTTTGTCCGATGGAAGCAATTTTTTCATAAAAAAGCAGCGGTTGTGCATCGGGAACAAAAAGAGCCGAACCTGGTTCAAAATTACGAACATTCGGATGAAGTTCCATTATTTCCTTTTCGGGAATATATGGAGGATTACTGACAATAAGATTGAAATGATTATTCCATGAAGTAGGAAGAGCTTCTTCTAAAATATTCCATTTGATAAAATTGACAGAAACTGCAAGTTGTTCCGCATTCATTTTAGCAACGTCTATAGCTTTTTCTGAAAAATCCACGGCAGTAACATGGGCATTCGGAAGATTCTTTGCCAAGGCTAGGGCGATGGCTCCACTTCCGGTTCCAATATCTAGGATTTGCGAATTTTGGCTAAGAAATCCGGAATATTCTTTCAGAAGATTATCGACTAATTCCTCCGTTTCAGGACGCGGAATCAACACCGATGAATTCACGGCTAATCTTAAACCATAAAAATCCGAAAACCCGAGAATATATTGAATTGGTTCCCCTGTGCTCAACCGTTCGAGATCATTTTGATTCTTTGGTTCAAAAGGCAACACGTGATTGGGGTTTAAATAAAAAAGATGAGGCTCAATATCAAATACTTCTTTTATATACCAATGAAATTGTGCTCTAATTTCATTCGCGGAATAGAGTGGATAGAGTATTTGATAAAATAGTTCACGAAATTCTTGATAAGTCATGTTTTTTATTTGGGGACAAAATTACACTAAAATTAAATCATTTTTTAGATTTTGTTTCATGTAGTCATTTTTTTTTTATTTTTGCATAACTTAGTTTTAAACGCATTTATTATTAAAATAATTGAATATCAATAAAATAAAAATCTTTAATCATGATGAAAAAAATCACCAATAATGCGATGTGGGGAAAAATTGCCATTTTGCTCAATTTTTTGATTATCATTTCCTTTGTTCTTTCCATGTTCTTTCTAATGAAGTTTGATGAAGTAAACACCCAATTAGTAGATATTAAACCTACTTATGAATCAGCAACAGTCAAGATGCATGATGTTCGCCAACCGATGAGAAAAGATTCTGCTGCCGTTGCATTTTATAGTACCAAATTAGATTCACTTAAAACTGTTGTTCCCCAAAATGCTGCTGAGAAAAAAGTTGTTGCGGACGAACTTAAAAGAGTTTCCGGAATTTTGAAAGATGAGATAACAAATAAAGAAAAAACAGATTCGATTGTTCTGGCAACCGAAACAGAGTATCTTCCTATAAAAACAAAATATGACGAAATTTCTCTGACTACGGAGGAAAAATCGAATTCGTTTTCAATATGGGCATATATAACCTTTTTCTTGTTGTTAGGAAAAATATTGATATTTGCTTATTGGAATTATAAAAATTCAAAGAATTTACACCAAATTGCTAATTGGATGAAGAATGGTCATGCCCCCTATTGGTCTTTTTTAGGGTGGTTTATTCCTGCCTATAATTTGATTAAGCCCTACAATGTATTTAGTGAAATTATGAATGAAAGTCAATATATCCTTACCGAAAAAGCAGAATTGCCGAAGAAAGAGCATGATAACACCGAATTTTTCTTAGGAATATGGTGGACAATGGTCCTTCTTGCACTTGTAATCTGTTCATTTATTCTTTACTCAACTTTCTTCACAGAAGGTCCTATGTATTGGAAATTAAATCATTTAAGCGTTGTAGTTGTTGCAATCATCATTTGGGTAATATATCTTTTAATTGATATTGTAATGATTCTTAAATATAATAAATTGAATAAATTAATGATGGATAATGAATCCAAGTTTTTGCATTGATCTGTATAATTAACAATTTTATACTATCTTTGCCCTAGAAAAATTACAAATCATTATGAAAAATTTATTTGCATTAATTGCATTATGTGCAATTACTAGTTTTGGGATGTCACAACCGCACCAAAATTATAAAGAATCTTCGTTGGTCATCACTTCACAAAATTTCGAACGATTTTGGCTTTATATCAATGATCAACTACAAAACGAACAAGCAACCGAATCCATTGCCGTGCGAGGTTTGCGTCCGGGAAAATACAACATAAGAGTGCAGACGGCCGATAGGGAAATGAATACCCGCCTTTCTTTGCAAGCAGGTAATTATAATTATTTAATTGAATACACCCCGCGTGGAGGAAAGATTTTTTTAAAATCCGTTAATTTTAACATTCTTGCGAACACCAGCGTAAATTATCAGCCATACGAAATGCCTCAAAATGGTCACCATTCACCCAATCCGCATCATCCCAATATGCCCGATTATTCTCAAACTCCTCCTCCCCCACCAGCTCCACAACCGGATGTAATTGTCTTACCCGCTCACCAATTCTGCACCCCAGACAAATTTACAAACATCAAAAATATAATCTCCTCCGAATCATTTGAAAGCAACAAATTGGACATTGCCAAACAAGTAACTTCCAGCAACATATTAACGGCCAATCAGATAACAGAAATTGCACTTTTGTTTTCCTTTGAAGACAACAAACTTGACTATCTTAAGTTTGCTTACGATTTCTGCTTCGACAAGCAAAATTATTACTTGGTCAATGAAGCCCTGACTTATTCAAGTTCCAAAGAAGAATTGAACAAATTTATTTTAAGCAAATAAGGCATTTACTCTATTTGTGTAGGAGTAAATGCAAACGACTTTGTTTGATTTTTCTCTGTTTTTATTTTTTACCGGACAACAATTACTCTTTATCAGTCATATATTGCGACAATAACTGCTGCACATACTTGCCAAAAACATCAAACTCAATATTGACAATTGTGCCTTTGGTAAAGTTATGAAAATTAGTAACTTCCTGTGTGTAAGGAATAATCGCCACAGAAAATCGTCCTTTTTCCGAATCTACAACTGTAAGACTTACTCCATTAACCGAAATAGAACCTTTGGGCACCGTAAAATTGGAACGGGAAGCATCATAAGTGAAAAAATAACGCCAACTTCCGTTTTCATCCACCACCTTTTCGCATACCGCCGTCTGATCAACATGGCCTTGTACAATATGCCCGTCAAATCGACCATCCATCTTCATACTCCGTTCCAGATTTACTTCATAGCCAACTTTCCAGGTACAAAGATTGGTTTTTTGCATGGTTTCGTCCATTGCCGTCACCACATACTGTTTTTTCTCTTTATCCAGGTTTACAATCGTGAGGCAGCAGCCATCGTGCGCCATACTTTGATCTACCTTCAATTCATCGGCAAAGTCGACCTCAATCGTAAAATGGTAATTGGTATTTTCTTGTTCAATATGAACAATTTTTCCTGTTTTTTCAATAATTCCGGTAAACATGTTGTTTTATTTTATGATGTATAATTAATGACTTCTAATAAGCGTAATAGAGCCGTGTAAGGGAGTTTGGATAATTCCCAGCAATGAATACAGATAGACATCGCAAACATAGTAATAAGTTCCATCAGGACATTTTTGTTTTGAATTCATATTATTTCCATCCCAATTCAAATTCGGGTTTTTGGTTTGGAAGACGGCCCTCCCCCATCGGTCGTAGACGGTAAAATTCACCGAAGCGACATTATCGTAAGGGAAAGGCATAAAAAAGTCATTAAAACCGTCTCCATCGGGCGTAAAAACATTGGGCAAGGAATAAGGCATACAATCGTCGACATCGAAACAAGTACTATCTCCGATAGCAGATTTATTGCCGGCCGTATCCACGACAGAAACGGCAAAACAACCGGTAATGTAAGGCATTTGAGTGAGTTCATAAGTACAGGGAAAAAGGAAACAGTCGCTGCCGTCATTTCTTATAGAATCTATAATGACAAAATCATCATTCAGAGTTGGTTTATAATGTATATAGTACTGATATACATCAAAATATGCACTATCCGAAGAGAACGTCCATTCAAGTGATACCGTTTCACAATCGGTGGTAAAAACCGTTGCCGGAATTTCCGGGGGATCCAAATCGTAGGGAATAGCACAGAGACGTTGCGAACGATTGTACAAGGGAAACAACGTATCGGGAACAAAATAGCCGCCGGTAGACCGAACATAATAACAATAAGAAACACCATTTTGTAAATGCCGATCGGTATAAGATGTATTTGTTGTAACAGCTATTGAATCAAACAATTGAGAAAGCGGATTGTATTTATAAATCGTATGAGAAACATTCGTCCACGGAACCTGCTCCTGCCAGGAGAGCAGAAGTGCATTGCTCATGATATCTATATCAAGAAAAACAGAAGAGGCCGGATCAGAAACTTCTACAAACTGCATTTCATTTTGAACACTGCCCCACAATTCCACTTTGTATATATAGCTGTTTTCGAGCGTATTAAGGGCAGTATCAAGCCACATCGTATCCGACATGGAATAGAATGTTGCAATGGGAGAAAATGAAGCCGGTTGCGAAACCAAGGCTCTAAAAATCCGATACTCAAACTGATCGTAAATGCTAAAATCCAAATCGGTCGGATTGTTCCACCGGACAAGCATCATTCCTTCGCGGGTATCTGTAGTTACCACATCCACATGCGTAATTAAGGGCGCATCATTGGGAAGATAAGTACAAATTTCATCAGAAACATAGCTTTCGGCCCCGTCATCGAAGAAGGCTACCACCCGGTAGCAGTATTCATTTCCGTGATAGAGCGGAAAAACCATTCCGTTGTCGGTAAAGGTAGTATCAGAATGGGCATTTGTTCTCCCAATCAGTTGATAGCCGGTATATGCGGGCAAGCCCGTTTCACAGACATCAGGGATAAAGGGATATCCTGAGATTCGTTTATACACCAAATAACCGGCGGCATTGGTACAAGAATCGGGAGACCAAGTCAAATGAATTTCATTGCCAATGGCATTGGCAGTCAAATTTTCCGGTTTAGGTGCCACAACGGTAATGAGCAGTGACTTAAAAGCGACTAAATTCACTTGCGGGCCATTGTCAGTAGCTTTAAATGTAACTTGATAAGGCAATCTTCTGACATGCTGACAATCGGTATTCCAGGTAAATTGAGATATTACGGGGGGGGGAGCGGAAACTGGTAAAAACGTTGCTGGCGAAATAGGATGTTGCAAAGGGACTCCTGTTGCCGATAAGGTTACTTGTGTAGAATTAGGATCGGTGGCCAACACAGATAATGCCAAAGTTGTTCCTGCCAGAACACAAGTATCCTGCACCGTCACAATCGTAGGCGGTTCATTGTTACATGCTGCAATGAGAATTTGCATATCCCTTACCATTTCAGAAATCAGGACTCCGTTACGCCATTCTTGAATCAAGATAGCCACATTATATTCTCCTTGGATGATTGGGGAATCCCAAATTAAATCGCCGGTAATCGGATCTATTGATATTTGATTGGAAGCTTGCGGAAATGAATAGCCCGGGATACTTTCTCCGTTATAGCCACGACAAGGAATCAGCCGGAAAGAGAGACTATCTCCATCCACATCGTAAGCACCGGGGTTATGGTAATAAATTTGCCCCACACAACCGTTATCAATGGGCGGGTTTAGCAATTGAGGGGACGAATTGGGACCCAGAAACGGATTAATCAGCAGCGTTGTTTGGAGGTAAAACGGAATATTTACAGAATTGGGAATATTGACAATTCCGGCATTTCTATTAGGATCCTCCATAGAAATGGTATAATAACCGGAGCCCGGAAAAGTGTGTCGGGTAATATATGTATTGACACTGATATCATTAGGTAAATTCACTTTACTGTTTCGAACGACAACCGTACTGGAGCCGTCTCCCCAAAATATCTCCAACTCCGGCCGATCAGCCGGACTGGGTGTATAGGTATATGTAACCAATTTAAACTCGTACGTCAAATTACTTATATGTGTGTAAGAAATTTCTCCTGCCCGCTGATGAGTGCCCAAAACATTCAGCGACATACAACTAAAAAGAATTAGAATAAGAAATTTGGCAATTTGGCGATGAATCATCAATAGTACAGTATAAATTGGATTAATGTGCAAAAATAATGAAAATATAAATGGCAAAGGTGGCCTTTTCTATGATTATAAATTTTAAACAGAAAGTCTTTCATTTCAAACAATTATATGATATTATTTTTAATTATTTATAACATATTTTTTACATTAACATTTTTTAAGAAAATAAAAAGAAAAAAAATGAATATAATGATGGCTATTCTTTTATTTTTTATAAATTTGTTCACGATTAAATAAGAGCAAAAAGATAAAGAGGAGCCCCACTCAAAAAGGATTAAATCATTCTTATTTAGCAATTTGACTCATATTCTAAAAGGCGAAAAGAAAATTATTTTTCCAAAACAAGATGAAAAATTTATTATTTTCTTACTTATTGTGAATGAATTTAAAATATTTTTAATTTTTGATAGTATATTCCGTTATTTTTTAATCTAATAAAAGTTTTATGAAAAAAAATTTATTTCTTACAGGTTTTATTTTTTTGTTTTGTATTACAACATTATTCGGACAAAATCCGGCGATGAGTTATCAAGCTATTGTTCGAGATAATCATGGGCAATTGGTTGCGAATCAATCGGTTTCAGCGATAGTTAAGGTCAGAATTGGATCAACTGATATTTTCAATCAAACTTATAATGTAAATACGAATGCTCATGGTCTTCTTACTTTAAATTTTGGAGATCCAGTTTTTATGAGTATAAATTGGGAAAATGCAACCATAAGTTGTGAAGTTAAACAAGGAAGTAATGTTTATATGGCGGAAAATTTTCAACCGGTAGTTGCCGTTCCATTATCCTTGTATGCAACATCTATGAATAGAGATACACTTCACTCCTATTTGGATAGGGATGGTCATATTTTGGATATTCGTCATTATATGCAACAAAACAGACAATATATTATATATAACGACATTATTATACATCAAGCTTTAGAGGATACAGCCGCGCACATAAGAAGAGAAATGGCCATTATGGATTCTGCAATTCGCAGTGCATTGGTTGATACCGCTAGAGATATTAGAATAGCACTCGTGGATTCTTCGCGTGATATTCGGATTGCTTTGGTAGATAGCTCTGCGGATATAAGAAGCGCTTTAGTAGATTCTGCAAGCGATATCCGTAGTGCACTTGTAGATTCTGCTCGAGATATTCGCATTGCATTAGTAGATAGTGCTGCGGATATTCGAAGTGCATTAGTGGATACTGCTGCGGATATTCGAACCGACATGGGAATAATGGAGGCCGCCATTCGCAGCGCGTTAGTGGATACGGCTGCTGATATTAGAAGTGCATTGGTAGACACGGCTGCTGATATTAGAAGTGCATTGGTAGATACAGCCGCTGATATAAGAACTTTTGTGGGTGTCAGAGAAACTGCTATTCGTAGCGCGTTAGTAGACACGGCTGCTGATATTAGAAGTGCATTGGTAGATACAGCCGCTGATATAAGAACTTTTGTGGGTGTCAGAGAAACTGCTATTCGTAGCGCGTTAGTGGACACGGCTGCTGATATTAGAAGTGCATTGGTAGATACAGCCGCTGATATAAGAACTTTTGTGGGTGTCAGAGAAACTGCTATTCGCAGCGCGTTAGTGGACACTGCTGCTGACATCAGAAGTGCGTTGGTGGATACCGCTGCTAATATCAGAACTTTCGTGGGTGTCAGAGAAACTGCCATTCGTAGCGCTTTAGTGGACACTGCTACTGACATCAGAAGTGCGTTGGTAGATACCGCTGCTAATATAAGAACTTTTGTGGGTGTCAGAGAAACTGCCATTCGCAGCGCGTTAGTGGACACTGCTGCTGACATCAGGAGTGCGTTGGTAGATACCGCTGCTAATATAAGAACTTTTGTGGGTGTCAGAGAAACTGCCATTCGCAGCGCGTTAGTGGACACCTCTGCAGATATCAGAACTGCGTTGTTGGATACTACTACTGATATTCGCACCGACATGGGTATAATGGACGCTGCCATTCGTAGCGCTTTAGACGATACCACACGATATATCCATATAGTGATAGTGGACACTGCTAGCGATATAAGAACTGCGTTAGTAGATACCGCCGCTGCTATTCGCACCGACATGGGAATAATGGACGCCGCCATTCGTAGCGCGTTGGGAGATACCGCTGCTAATATCAGAACTTTCGTAGGTGTCAGAGAAACTGCTATTCGTAGCGCTTTAGTAGACACTGCTACCAATATCAGAAGTGCGTTGGTTGATACCGCTGCTAATATCAGAACTTTCGTGGGTGTCAGAGAAACTGCCATTCGTAGCGCTTTAGTAGACACTGCTACCAATATCAGAAGTGCATTGGTAGATACCGCTGCCGCTATTCGCACCGACATGGCAACAAAGCAAGCATTAATTGACACTGCCTCCAATATCAGAACTTTCGTGGGGACCAGAGAAACTGCTATTCGTGGTGCTTTAGTAGACACTGCTACCAATATCAGAAGTGCGTTGGTAGATACCGCCGCCGCTATTCGCACCGACATGGCAACAAAGCAAGCATTAATTGACACTGCCTCCAATATCAGAACTTTCGTGGGGGCCAGAGAAACTGCTATTCGTAGTGCTTTAGGGGATACTGCTACCAATATCAGAAGTGCGTTGGTAGATACTGCCGTTGCTATTCGCAACGACATGGCAACAAAGCAAGCATTAATTGACACTGCCTCCAATATCAGAACTTTCGTGGGGACCAGAGAAACTGCTA
>JAKIZI010000030.1 GCA_022708105.1 Bacteroidota bacterium | reverse complement strand
TTAGTAATGAATTCGGATTATTAGCATTGGCACATAATCTCAAAAAGTATGCAAAAATTAAAGCATTACTGCCTTATTTTGATTTTTTTTCACCTTATTTTCACTGTCTGCCAATTCATATCTTTTTTATGCCAGAAAAATATTTCAACCAAAGAATTTTAGCATAAAAGATTGAAATATAGCTTTAGAAATCTTTTTTTGTAAAAAAACTTTTTGGACACCCTCCTTGTTTTGATAGAACCGCTTAGCGGATGGGCAGAGCGGGCGGCATTCTTTTTGCCTTGATTTTTTGGTACTTTTGTATCAAGACAAAAGTACGAAAAGATAAAAAAGTAAATTTCGATCATTTCTTTTAGTGCCTTTTGGTTGCAAGCCTTCCTCCAAGGTCGTACATAGTTATGCTCGAGGTCGTATCACCGGGCGCCGGTGGCGAAGTCAATATGCCCAAATACATATTATAGACGCGGGCTTTTTGCCTCACGCCTATGATGGCAAAATCTTTGCGTCTTAGCGCCTTTGCGGTAATTTTTTTCATACGAAATTACATGGGGACAAATCAGGATATTTCCCACTGCATGCAAAAGTTTATATACAAAATGAAGAAACGTTAAACTCCCAGCTCCTTGCAGTAACACCTTCTTCTAAAGACGATTTCAGCTTCGTATTTCTCCCAGATTCGGTTGGCCGGATTGTGTTCCAATTGCGGATTGGTGATGGCGTAACGATATCCTTTCTTTATAAAAATCTCGTTTAATTGGCAATGATAAAGGGTGTGAATTCCGGTATTCATCCATTCGGGCAAAACACCGGTGAGGTACAAATCCACAATATCATTCTTTTTTAAAGCACGCAGAATATGCCACCACCCGAAAGGATATAATCGCCCTTTTGATTTTCGGAATGCTTTACTCAACGAAGGCAGGCAGAAGCTAAACCCCACCATCTTATCCTGTTCATCTACCAAAAGATTGACCAAATCCTTGTCGGCAAAGGCCAAATTGTTTTTGATATGATAATCAATTTCTTCTTCGCTCAGGGGAATAAAATTATATAAGGACGCAAAACTCCGGTTGAGGGCTGCAAAAAAATCTTTTCCATACTTGGTCAACTCTTTGGAGGAGGTAAAATTCTTAATATGAACTTTGTATTTTCTTTGAATTACCTTATTCAACATCTTTAGTCGTTCGGGCACCTCATTCACCTTTACTTTATATTGGATATAATCCACCTCTTTTTGAAAACCAAATTGTTCTACGAATTGCGGATAATACGCATAATTATATTCAGAGGAGATGGAAGGCATTTTATCGAAACCCATGACGAGCATTCCCTGTTTTTCCATATTGGAGAAACGGGAAGGACCGGAGATTTCCGTCATATTTTCAGAACGCCCCCACGTTTCCACTTCATTCATGAGCGCTTTGGCAACTTTCTGGTCATCAATGACATCAAACCAGCCGAAGCGGATGCGTTGTTGATGTTTTAATTCATTACATTTACGGTTGATAATTCCGGCGATGCGGCCAACAGGTTTTCCGTTAAGAAAAGCCAGCCATAAACGCAAGTCGCAAAAAGCCAGCGCGGGGTGTTTCGTGAGTGTCTTCCGTTCGTCCTCTTCCAAAGCCGGCACATAATAGGGCGATGTGCGATATAAACTGCGCGGAAAGCGAATGAAAGCAGTTAAATCCCTCTTGTTGAGCACTTCTTTGAGTATAATTTCATTATTCATACGGATAAAAGTAAGAAAATAAAAGGCAAAGGTACGAAAAAAAATAAAAATGTGTAAATTAGCAGTTTGAAAGAAAGAGATGAAAATATATATAAAATATTGTAAATCAAAAAAATATATTTTTCTATTCGGATTGCTTGTCATTCAAATGGTTCTATTTAGCCAAGAAAATGAAGGAAAATCGAATATTCCGGTTATTGATTCGGTCATGGCCTTTTCGCCCGCCTATATGCCGGTGGATTTTGCCTTTACGGATCCGTTATTTCTAATACCGCTCAAATACAAGCCGGTGGATACCATGCTGATTGATGCCCACCATTTTGACCCTCTTTTCAGTACGGAAAATCTCTATCAATCTTTAGGCATTTCCGGTCAAGCCCATCAGGCAATTCCTTTTGATTTTGAACGGGAAGTCGGATTTACCTACTTGCAACTTCCGTATCCGCTTTATTTTAAAAAACAGAAAGATTTGGCCTTGTATAAACTAAAAACTTCTTATACGAGTATCAATTATACTTATGGAATTCCAACAGAGCATATATTCAAAGCTACCCATGCTCAAAATGTTAAAGGTTTGAATGTGGCCTTTAACTTGACGGGTTCTATGAATGAGGGCTATTATGCACACCAGAAAATCGGAAACATTAATGGGGATATTTTGCTGCATTATGAGTTGCCCTCTAAAATTTATGGAATAAGGCTTTCTTATATTTATAATCGTTTTAAAATTGAGGAAAATGGCGGATTGGTCGATATGAACGACTTTACAAATCAGATTTCAGCCAATTTACAGGGATATAACATGAATTTGTATTATGCCGGCACCAAAATAAATGCTCATGATTTGATGCTGCAACATTATGTCAATCTCTATGCGAATTCAAAAAAAAATGCCGGTAAAAAATCTTTTTATTTGGGAACTATTACCCATACTTTTCAATTCAAGCAATTGGAGGTGAATTATACCGATATACAACCCGATTCCAACTATTATCAGGACCGCTTTTTCCTTTCTCCCGATACGACCAACGATTCGCTTCGCTACTACAATATTATCAATACGATTCAGTGGTCTTCCTATCAGCCGTATACGGAGTTGTCCTCAAAAAAATATTTCATCCATTTTTCCGGCGGGTTGCGCCATGAATATACAGAGACCAAGCCGCGACAATATTTTGGAAATACGTTTACGCTATTTGCACAAACGCATATCCGACTTTTTTCGATTATGGATATATATGCGCGACTGGCATATACGTTTGCCGATTATAATAAGAACGACGCTCAGGCCAATATCAAAATGGAATGGGCGCTGAATCGAAAAAAGGAGCATTTTGTAGGATTGAACGCGAATTTCTACAGAATTTCTCCGGATTATCTCTATAGTTATTATCAAGGCAATCATAATCAGTGGGATACCACTTACAAAAAACAAAATGTGCTTAAATTGTCCGCTTTTTGGAAAAGAGGTAACTATAAAGCAACATTCAACTATTTTTTATTGAACAACTATATGTTGCTTGACAGTACGTGTACTCCCTTTGCCATTGATGAGTATGTGAATGTGGTGCAACTTAATTTGTATGCCCCGATAAGAATTAAGGGTTTTGGGATGGATTTGAACGGATGGTTGCAATATTCGGATAATAAACTTATTCCGGTGCCTGTTTTTGCCGGAAAAACCTCCGTTTTTTACATTTTCAATCTGTTTAAACATAAATTACAATTGCAAATAGGGACCGATATGATGTACAATACCACCTATTTTGCCAACGGATATTTTCCGGCTCTTCATCAGTTCTATTTCCAACAAAAGGTTAAAACCGGCAACTATTTTTTCTTTGATGCTTTCTTAAATATCAGAGTTCAAAGAATAAATATTTATTTCAGATTCGGGCACGCGTTGGCCGGATTAATGGGGTATAACTATTATACAACGCCCGACTATCCAATGCAAGGCAGAAGCTATTCCATCGGCATCAACTGGAGATTTTACGATTAGTAAATAATTTTCTTGGTGTCCGGTAAAAAATAAAAACAGAGAAATATCAACCCAAAGTACTTGATAATCAATTACACGATTTTGTTTTTGAAAAAGTAAGCCCCCTAATCAAAAAGAACTAACTTTGCCACGAAGCACGTGCGCATGCCTTGCAAAATATGATTTAAAAAGCTATGCCTGCTAAATTGTTTTTTGAAATTTTTTCTGCAAAAGTGAATGATAATTTCTTATTTTTGCATCTTTCTAATATAAATCTTAAACAAAAGAGAAGTTGAAAAGAGAAAAATTTTAATTTTTATTAAATTTTAATTCGTTGGATAAATTATAATTATTTGATAGACTTATATTTGAAATAGATAAGTTGGCGTTTTTTCAAAGTTAGGGTGTTTGATTTGATAATTAAAACTGATTTGTATTAGATAAATCAGTTATTAAAGGATTTCGGTATGTTTGAATTGGTTCGTAAAAATAGAAATTTTAGAAATTTTTGGTATGGACAATTGATTTCTCAATTGGGGGATAGAATTCATACATTAGCAGTTATATGGCTGGTTTACAGCTGGTACAATTCGGGAGCAGCGGTGGGCGCTGTATTAATTGCAGCCACACTGCCTGCGTTTTTGGTTTCGCCCTTCGCCGGAAATATTTTAGATAAATATGACCGAAAAAAAATTCTGATTCTCAGCGATGTGGTTCGCTCTGTTTTTGTGGCAGGATTGGCGGTTCTCTCATTTTTTGAGATGGTCAATCTGCCGATTATTCTGTTTTTTACCGTTATTATTTCCATCGGGGCCGCGTTTTTTAATCCTGCCACAATGGCCATTATGCCTTCGCTCGTGAAAAAAGAAGAATTGACTCAGGCCAATGCTTTTTATCAGTTGTCCATTAACGCATCGGCAGCACTCGGATTTATGGTCGGTAGCGGCTTGATTGCATTAATCGGGGTAACTGCCGCATTTTCAATTAATTGTGTCTCTTTTTTACTGTCTGCTTTTTTTGTTTTTAGAATAGTGTATAAACATATTCCCGGACATATTAAAACCAATTTTATTGAAGATTTTAAAGAAGGTTGGAAAGTTACGAAAGGAATTCCATTGATTGTCAAGCTTTTCGGTCCTATTGTGGTCATTAATTTTTTTCTGGCGGCTCTTTTTATTTTGGTTCCTGTTTTTGCCGAAGGGGTCTTCAATAAAGGCTCGGCAGGTATGGGAATGATGATGACCGGACTTACGCTTGGGATGTTTATCGGAGCCTTGTTGATGAGTAAAGGACAACTTAAATTTAAAACCCAATATCTTCTGTTTTTTTCATTATTATTTATAGGGATGGCTTTTTTCGTTATGAGTTTTGTTCAAAATTTCTATTTGCACTTACTCATGTATGCCTTGGTGGGTATTTCTCTGAATATTTCCAACATCTCATTAATGGCACTGTTTCAGAAGATTGTTCCTAACGAAGTGCGTGGAAAAGTTTTCGGGTTGCTTACGTCAGCTTCCGTATCATCCCAACCGATTTCTTACGGAATTATGGGACTGATAACCGATGTGGCTACCCCCTCGGCAATATTGCTATTTTGCGCTTTCGCCCTGACTTTAACATCTCTCTATTTTTTGATTATTAAAGAATTAAAACTTGTTTAAAGAATAAATATTATGGATTCTCCTCTCGATTTTTTTTATGATACCCTTAAGAACGTTCCGGCATATCGCGATTTTATTGAACGAAATGTTTCACTCAATTCTCTGTCCGGATTTGAAGAAATTCCGTTGTTGACCAAAAAAAATTATCTCTTAGAATATCCCATCGAAGCGTTATGTCGGAAAGGAGATTTTGATAAAATTCACTTTATAGGTTCCAGTTCAGGTTTTAGCAAGTCAGGAAGCGTTTTTTGGCCAAAACGACCGGCAGATGAATTAAATTATATGAACGGGTTGGAAGAGATGTTGCGTTCATGCTATCAAATAGATCAGAAAAAAACGTTGATTCTATGTTGTATGGCCCTCGGAACATGGATTGGCGGAATGACAATTACGTCAACACTTCGCGTACTCTCTACCCAAGATAGGAATAAAATTACCGTTGCTACTCCCGGACTGAATCTGCAGGAAGCTGTCGAAATTTATTCCCGATTTCATTCCAATTATGAACAAATTCTTTGGATTACAAATCCGTCCAATATTAATTTAATCTATGCCTTAATCAAACGAAAAGGAATCGCTTTTAAAAAAGGAAGTCATTTTTTTCCTGTGGTAGGAGAATATTTTTCAGAATCTTTTCGGGAAAAAGTGGCCGAAAATTTTGGCCATGCGTTGTCTGAACCTTTTGTGGTGTGGACAGGATACGGCTCTGCCGATACCGGAGACCTTGGCGTAGAAACAAAATCAACCATCAAGCTTCGCAAATTTATTGAGAAAAATGAAAGTTTGAAAAAAGAACTCTTTGATTCACAGGAAACACCAATGATCCTTCAATTAGCAGATCATGGATATGTGGAAATTGTAGATCGGCAGATTGTGGTAACGAAAGACCAACTCATTCCTTTAGTTAGGTATAATACCGGTGACTGTGGAGGACTGCTCTGTAAATCTCAATTGTCGGGAAAAAATATCTCCAAAGAACTTGTTGATTCCTTGCCGGAGAAAATGATTTATGTCTATGGAAGAGCGACCGATAATATTATTTTTTATGGAACGAATCTGAATGTGGTTAATATTAATGCTCATTTTAATGCGCTTCCCTCAGAATTTAATTATGGAGGATTGTTTCAAGTGTACTCCGAAAATACGGATGGAATTATCTATTTCCGATTTACGATTTATACCTGCGATAATCAAAGTGAGGAATTAAAGAATCATTACTATCAAGAATTGGTTGATTTTCTAAAAAGCCAAAGCAATGAGTTTGCAGCCAAATATACCAATCTGACCGAGTCGGTGGGTGAACCATTGATTAGTATTAAGTTGCAGGATATTACTCATTTAAATGGAAAAGTAAAACATAAATTTATAATAGATTAGGGAAAATTATGAAGTATTTGACGTTACAAGAACAGATCGAAATCGGGGCACAACTATTTCAGGAGTCATTAAAATCGGAATTTTATGCCCAAAAATATCAGGGCGTAAAGGTTCCCCAATCACCCAATGATTGGTTTTCCATTCCGGTTTTGGAAAGAGAAGAGATTTATGACAACTCATTCCCTCGCTCCAAAAGGATGTTGACGCGTCCTATTGAGGATATGATTATTATTTCTACGGGAGGCTCGTCCGGTGTGGCACGGTACACCACTTATACCCATGATGAGTGGAACTCGTTTGTGGAAACACAGGCAGATGCTATGCGCATATTGGGAATAACCTCCGCAGACAGAGTTGCCAATTTGTTTATTGCAGGTCATTTCTGGCCTTCCTTTTTGGGATTGCACGATTGTATTAAAAAGATTGGGGCGGTGCATTTGCCCATATCTGCGAATATTCCACCCGAAGAAATTGTCTCTTTATGTATGGAATTTGAACCGACCGTGATGGTTTCATTGCCGACACTATTTGTTTTTTTGGCCGATATGGCACAGCGAGATGGTTTCCGATTTAAAAATTTACGAATGATTCAATATGCAGGAGAGGGACTGAGTGCTCAAGCAGAAGCTCATATTCGGAAACATTTAAATGTGCAGGAAATTAAATCGGGGGCCTATACCAGTGCGGATGCAGGATTAATGGGCTATCAGTGCGATCATTGTCCTCCCGGCGTGTATCATGTGCCTTCGGACTTTCAATTGGTGGAGATTATGAATTTTGAAACAGGCCAATATGCTCGTGATGGAGAAGTGGGCGAAATTCTGGTCACCAACCTGCGTCGCTCTTCTACGCCGATTATTCGATATAGAGTAGGGGATGCGGTGATTCCCATTGGGGAAAAATGTGTCTGCGGAGATAAAAATCCATTGATTAAATTGGCAGGACGTTCAGGTCAGGATTTTAAAATTGGCGGCGGCTTTATCTCCATGCAGGATATCGAAGAGACGATCGCCCAATTTCCCGATTTTCTGAGTCTTAATTTTCAACTGATTCTTGAAGATGTTGAGAATAAAATGAGAATAGAACTGCATATCGAAAGCGGTTGCCCGCCGGATGATAGGATAATTCTTGATTTTAAAAATAAATTGTTCGAGAAAATTAAAGAGTTTCGAATAGGAACTGAAAAAGGATACATATCGGATTTTGTGATTCAAATTAAAGATTTGGGAGTACTGCCGAGAAGTCCTATTACGGGAAAAGTAAAAAAATTAGAAGATAAACGTGTTAAATAATTTATAAATCAAAATAGAATGAACGAATCCTATACCAATAAATTATTTTCAATTGAAGAGGCTTTTGACTTCTCCGAAGAAAATAAAAACTTATTCTTTTATTCAATGAAAGAGATGTTCTCATTTCATTATCAAAATTCAAAAATCTTTAAAGGAATCTGCGATCAATACGGCTTCAGTAGTGCAAATTTACAAACTATCGAGGATGTCAGTAAAATTCCGCATATTATTGTAACTGCTTTTAAAACCCATACGTTACTTTCTGTAGATGAATCGGAAATTTTTCTGTCACTCACTTCCTCCGGGACACAAGGGCAGAAAAGTCAAACCAACCTCGATAAAATTTCTTTCGACAGGCAAGCTTTTATGCGGGCAGCGATTGTGAAATCTCAAAAATTGAACTCCGAGAACCCCGTCAATTACCTTATTTTTTCATATTCTCCTGAAACTTCCGGACAAAAAGGAGCAGCCCATACCTTTCAAAAATATGCCGAATTTGCCCCAGAAGCAGCTAAGTATTTTGCGTTACAGGGCTCTTCGGAAAAAGAGGTTACTTTTGATGTAAATGCTGCAATAGAGAAGATTATCGAATTTTCTAAAACAGGATTACCTCTTCGTGTGATAGGCTTTCTGGCGTTCAGTTTTACCACTTTTCGTGAAATGGAACGTCGTGGAATCGCATTGCAGTTCCTGTCTGAAAGTTTATTGCTTACCGGCGGCGGATGGAAATCTCATACCGGTGAAACCGTTAATTTTGACATTTATGCCGGGTTGGTGCAAAAAGTACTCGGGATTTCTTCGGACCGAATCAGAGATTTCTATGGGATGGTCGAACACGGAGTTCCTTATATGAGTTGTGCTCATCGTCATTTCCATATTCCGATTTATGCCAATGTGGTGGCGGTTGATCCCGGGACATTGCAAGTGTTACCGACCGGAGAAACTGGCTTGCTTAAACTGCAAACCGGTTATATCCGTTCAACGCCTTCCATCTCCGTGCTGAGCACAGATTTGGGCTATATCGGGGAAAATTGCCCGTGCGGTCTTGAAGGAAAATATATCGTTTTAAAAGGTCGCGCCGGAGTGCAAAAACATGCCGGTTGTGCGATTTCTGCATCACAATTAATTAGATTATAGGAGGATAAGTAATGATTAAATGGTATAACTTTGGAACTTTTATGGAGAGTGAATCCATCACCCCCCAAATTATTGAAAATCTGCTGCAACAAGCGAAAGAAAAACGGGATGAATTTGCTGCCGTCCCGATTATGAGAATTGCGGAAGTGCTGGACCGCATCTCAAAAAAATTACAGGATGAACAACATCCTGCGCGACGCAAAACAATGCAAATAATGCCCGATTTAATCCATTTCTCCGATGAAATGGTGAAAGCAGGATTGGAGGCTATTTGCGAGAATCTTAAATTTGAAAGTATTGTAAAAAGACTTAAAATCGATTTGGATGATATCGGCTATATCGATGACTTTACTTATAATCCTACTTTTGACGGATATATAAAAGCCGTTCCACAGGGAGTGTTGTCTCACATCTCGGCCGGAAATGTTTTTGTCGGAGCAATTGATACCCTTGTTCAGGGAATGATCACCAAAAATATCAATATTCTTAAAATGTCCTCCTTCGATCCGGTATTCCCCCTCATCTTTGCGGAATTGCTCATCGAATGTGACCCGGATCAATTGGTTTCTCCCTATTTTGCCTTAGTCCCTTTTAAAGGAGGTGATAAAGAAATAGAAGCTATTATCAAACAGGAATCGGATGTTGTGATTGTGTATGGCGGGAAAGATGCAGTAGAAGCCTACCGAAACAATAGGGGATTGTTCACTAAAGATGTGGAATTTGGGCCTAAGTATTCTTGTATGGTTATTGATAGCAGTGATTTGGCGAAATATGATGTCGCAGAAATTGCCCGTCTGGCAGCACGCGATTTTACTATGTGGGAACAATCGGCATGCTCTTCCCCTCATAGTATTTTTATTGACGGTAAAGAAAATGCCGTTCGCTTTGCGGAAGAAATGAAAAAAGCATTTGTGCAACTGCAATCTGAATTTCCTTTCCCGGAGATTAATACCGATGAAAAAATGGAAATTACCAGAACCCGTGAATTGGCACGTGTCGATCAGGCACTTGGAAATTCTGAATTGATAATTCCTGCCGTGGATGACCAAAGCTGGTCTGTGATTGTTGAATATAAGCCCGTTTTTCAAATATCATGTCAACATCGTACCGCGTATATCATTGCTATTGAGAATTTCGAACAAGTTATAAATGCTCTGAGCGGATATGGTAAGTTTATTCAGTCTGTCGGGATTTTGGCTGATTATAGCAAGTTGTTTGACTATGCGGCTCGGTTGACTCAGTTAGGAGCAGACCGGATTACGGAAATAGGAGCTATGTCACAGCGAAAACACGGAACACCGCATGACGGAACCCGCGGTCTTGCCGAATATGTGAAGTGGGTATCTGTGGGCCATCCGCTGGATTTTATTGATCCGTTTGATTATAAAACAGATAAGGAACGGGATGAGTTATCGCTTGCTCGTCTTAATCATCTTATTGGTTATGCTCGTGAAAAATCGTCCTTCTACCGCGAGACACTTCCGGATGTGCAACTCAAAAGTTTAAAAGATTTATCTAAATTGCCTGTTTTAAAACAAGAGCAGTTTCGTGACAAACTTCCTCCTTACGGTGACGGTATTTTGACTGCCCCTTTAGGAAGTTCCATCTCTTTTGGAAGTGGCGGAACATCAGGTCATCCGAAATTTGTTTATAGAACGATGGAGGAAACACGTAGAAATGCCAAAGCAATGGCGAAAGGACTGGCCGTGAAAATGTTCCAAAAAGGTGATGTGGTGGCCAATCTCTTTTTCGCGGGAAATATGTGGGCTTCCTTTATTAGTGTGAATATGGCTCTTGAAGAAATCGGATGTCATATTTTGCCAATCGGAGGCCATGTAGGGATTGAAAATATTATGAGTTATCTCAAATCGTTTAAAGTAGATGCCATTATTTCAATCCCCTCTATTCTCATTTCTATTGCCGAATATGTGGAGAAAAATGGACTCAAAGATATTAAGATTAAAAAGATTGCTTACGGAGGCGAACACTTGGCACCTGCTGCCGAAGAATATCTGAAACGAGTTCTCGGCACCGAAATTGTCGGATCGGCCACTTATGCAATTAATGATACCGGGGTGGTGGCTTTTCAGTGCGAATGCTGCTCCGGCTCCGTTCATCATGTCATGGAAGACCTTCATATAGTCGAAATTGTTGACCCCGAAACCTTTGAACCGCTTCCGGACGGTGAGGCAGGAAATATCATTCTTACCAATATCGACCGGAAATTAATGCCGGTCATCCGTTATGACGTGGGTGACCGCGGTCGCCTGTTGACTCATAAATGTGCCTGCGGCAGACAAGCTCGTCTCTTGGAATTGCTCGGTCGCTCCGATGAAGTCCTTATCATCGGCGGTGATAATATCTCTGTGGATGCCGTGTCCCAGGCTGTGGCAAAAGTGCAAGGCTTATCACAAAAATTCTCAATGATAGGAAAATACCTCGGACATCTTGACTTACTCGAAATTCGGGTTGAAGGATTCGGAATTATGGACGATGACCGGAAAGATCTGCTGGCAAAAGAACTCATTGTGGCTTTATTAACCGAAAAACCTGCCCTGCAAGCTTTTTTGAATGCCAACAGTATTGCCCGCCCTTCCGTAATTGTAATGAATGAGGGAGAACTCCCCGCAAATCCAAGAACAGGTAAAATTAAAAGAGTTATAGATGAAAGACATTCTTCGTAAACAAAATAGTAAAAATCCATATATTGCTCAAATCTCTGTGCTGTCCGATGTCGCTTTTATTGGACATGTACAAGCATTTGTGATTTCTTTTGCCAAGTATTTCAATTTCTGTAATCAAGAGTTGATGCAAATTGAACTGATGGTCGAAGAGGGAATGCTCAGCACCATTCAGAATGCCTTCTCCGATGAGGTGGTCGGAATGATTGATGTCAAAATAAGCTATTCCCCCGGAAAGTTCCGCATCTCCATCGAAGATAAAGGATTGCCTGTTGATATCAAAATGCTTGAAACATCTGACAATTCCTATATGAGTATTCTGCTCCTGAAGAAGATTGCAGATGAATTCCGATTTACAAATTTGGGCAAAGAGGGTAAAAAATTAGAGCTTATAAAATATATCCGGAATGAAAGTATCCTCGAGCAATTAGCAAAAATAGACACGGAAGAAATACAGGAAGAACTCCCTCCCGAAAAAGATCCGCCTGTAATCAGACTTATTGATAACGAAGAAATTACACTTCTTTCGCGACTGGCTTTTAAAGTGTATGGGTATACCTACATTTCTGTTTTTTATTATCCTGAAAAAATTAAAGAGTTACTCGAACACGGATTATTGGTTTCCGCAGTGGCAGTCAATCAAAAAAATGAAATTGTGGGCAATCTCTCCCTCGTGTTCGAAAAATCGGACGATATGGTGGCCGACTCGGGCGCAGCAATGGTCGACCCTCGCTACCGTGGCCATAATCTCTTTAAAAACATGAAGCTTTTCTTAAAAGATTATGCCGAAAAAAGAGGAATGTGCGGAATTTACAGCGAAGCAGTTACGATTCACCTCTTTACACAACTCGGAAATATCTCTCTCGGAGCCAAAGAAACCGGTATTATGTTAGCCTTTATTAAAGAAAGTGTTACCTTTAATAAAATATCCGATGAACGAACAGAGCTCCGTCAATCAGTAGTTCTTTATTACCTTAAAACCAATAAAGAGCCCCACCGCACTATTTATGTCTATCCTAAATTTGCCGATATTATCAGAAAAATTTATGCCCATGCCGAACTCGATCGCGAGGTTGTGGAAGTTGATGCCCACGCTTCGTTAATCCCGGCTTCCGATTCTACCCACTATTCTACAAGTGTAAAACCCGATATTAATGTGGCGTACATCAAAATTGAAACCATGGGCCCCGATGTGGATGATATTATTGCCGTTCAAACGAGGCAACTCTGTCTCAAGAAAATAGAAACCATTTATCTCGAGTTTTCTATGTCAGAAGCGTATGCTTCCGTTTTGACCCGCAAAGCCAATGAAATGGGCTACATGTTTAGCGGTATTATTCCGGAATTGTGTGACGGGGATGTATTGAAAATGCAATATCTTAATAATGTGATTGTGATTCCTGAAAATATCAATCTCGCAGGCGAATTATCGAAGGAAATTCTTGAAGTTATTATTCAAGATTATCATGTTTAAACATGTTTAAATAATATGGGGGTGCCGGCTTCGCCGTCGGTCTCCGGCTCCAAGTCCGCAGTCGGTAGTCGTGTGGCCGCAAAACTGCAAAAGGAGCTTCCTCCGGTCGCTCTTTTGCAGCAGCGGCCACATCGCCTCCCGTATTTGCGGGCTTTCCGCCTACGCCCTCACCCGGGGGATGGCAAAATCTTTGCGTCTTAGCGCCTTTGCGGTGATTTTTTCTATCGGACTTTTGTCCCTGCCGGAACAATAATCCCATCCATTCATATTTTTCTATTTTTCCCGCATTCAATTCTTCAGGTTTCTGATATTTTCTGGCAGCTAAACGCAGAAAACTATCCACCGCACTCTTGTAATTGCGTATGGATGCATCGCTATACCGTTGCAAAGGCAATCGTTGTTCAAATGTTGCAAGCAAATTATTTATGTTCATTGCTTCATAATTATGCTGCAATTGCAAAGATAGGTAACATTCGTAAATATTAAAAAAAAACAAAAATATTTTTCATATTATTTATTATCATTAAGTTATCATAAATACAAAATTTTATTTACGAATGTTATAAGATGTGTATTTACGAAAGTGTTATATTTGTTGCGTAAATAAAACGTTAGGTGTCATGCTACAGACTACATAGCTTTCCAACAGAAAAATTAATCTATGAAAAAATTCGACTTAAACATTGAAAAAATACTTGAAAATTGGGAGACGAAACATGCAGTAAGAGAAATTATTGCAAATGCTTTGGATGAACAGAAACTTACCAATTCCAACGAAATAAAAATCGTTAAGGATATTGTCTCCAATTCATGGATAATTAAAGATTTTGGACGTGGTTTAAAATATGAACATTTTACTCAAAAGGAAAATGACGAGAAACTTAATTCCAATGGCATTATTGGCAAATTTGGAATAGGACTAAAAGATGCTATGGCAACCTTTGAAAGAAAAGGAATTGCTGTGCGCATTTTATCAAAACATGGAGACATTACATTAGGAAAATCTCAAAAAACAGGATTTGATGATTTAATAACATTACACGCTTACATTTCTGAACCCACAAATAAAAATCTTATAGGAACTGAATTTCATCTAAAAAACATATCAGATTTTGATATTCAAGAAGGTAAAAAGTTTTTTCTGAAATTCAATGATGAACCTGTAATAGAAGATACAAAATATGGAAGTGTTTTGAGAAAATCAGGAAGTCAAGGAAAAATATATATTAATGGAGTACTAGTCGCAATAGAAGAAAATTTTCTTTTCAGTTATAATATTACTTTGCTTAATGCAAGTATAAAAAAAGCAATAAACAGAGAAAGAACAAATGTTGGTAGAACAGCTTATGCAAATACCGTTAAATTAATTTTATTGGAATGTCAAAGCGAAGAAATTGGAAGTAAATTAAGTTTGGATTTGAGCCAATACAGCTTAGGAAAGAGTCATGACGAGTTAAAATGGTTAGATGTTCAGGAACATACAGCCAAAATTTTAAATAAATACAAGCGAGTAGTTTTTGTAACAGCACAAGAAATAGAAAGAGGAACTGATTTGGTAAATGAAGCAAGACAAGGAGGCGCAGAAATAGTAGTAATTCCAACAAATTTACGTGACAAAATTGCTTCTCAAAATGAAAATGAAGATGATGAGAATAAGATCAGAATATTTACCGAATTTGTTCAAGAAAGAAATGAAAACTTTGAGTTTAAAATTGTAGACGAAAACGATTTGAATGAAAATGAAAAACGAGTGTTTTCGAAAAAAGATAAAATATTTCAACTTATTGGAGGTAAACCATATAATATAAAATCTGTAGTTGTTTCGGAAACAATGCAAAAAGACAATATTACATTTTCTATAAAAGCGGGATTGTGGGTTCCTTTAACTCAAAGCATAATAATTTGGCGACCTATATTGAGAAATGAACAAGAATTTTTGGGAATTTTACTACACGAAATTTCACATGCCACAAGCAGTGCAATTGATGCTACAAGAGCATTTGAAAATGAATTAACTAGATTGCTTGGGGTAGTGGGTATGCGAGCGATTTCGAATGGAAATTATGATGAGAATTCAAATCCAATCTCCAATTTCTCATATCCAGAACCAAATAACGAAAAAAAAAACAGCTAAGGATACTAAAATTTATATAAAATAACTTATTCAGATAGCAATAGAAAATAAAAAGAGAATTTAAATTGTGTATAAAAACTCTGATGGTGAAGAAAGTGAACGTGTTCTAAGTAATTTAAGAATGGTAACTAAAAATGGATATTCAGGATATGACTTCAGTGTTTTAAAAGCTGACTGTAAGTTAAGAGAAACTGAAAGACATTTTAAAATTGATAGAATCAAAGGAATTGAAATATTATAGATTGTGATAAAAAAGCACGAACACATAACAGGCGTTTGGCTCAATGGCGGGTGACGTGGTTAATTGAACATTCTACCTCGCATCAACTTTTGTGGTTAATTGAAAATTTTGAGCTCCGAAATACGCCACTGCGCCAAGCACCAAAACGTTGTGTGCCATTATAAAAAAAGACATTATGAGTGAAAATTTACCAAGTGGAAAAAAGCAAGAGATTACAATTCCTGCTGATAAAATTGAATATTTACAAAGAGAGTTAACAAATGTTAGAGATGAGTTTGTCCCTAATAAATATTTGAAAGAAGCAATCATTGTGTTAGCTGCTGGTGGATTAAGAAGTACAATAGGTTGCTATTGGAACGCAGTTATTGATGATTTACGGAGAAAAATTATACATAGAAGTCTTGATTTATTTAATAAGGAGGTTAATCCAAAGAAAAAAATTGTTGAATATGAAGATTTCCAAAATTATTTGGCCGACTTTGATTTAATTGAAGGTGCTTTTAAAATTGGAGTTATAGGTTGGGAAGCTCATAAACTTTTACATCAAGCAAGAGAAACAAGAAATATTTTTGATGGACATCCTGATAGTTCAGACCCAACTCTTTTTAAAGTCTTCAACATGATTGCTGATTGCAATCGCTATGTATTATCTCAAGATTATCCTATTCCAATAATTGATGTAAACCAGTACATCTTGACAATGGATACAGATAATTTTAATAAAAATGAAATTGCTGTTGAGCAGGCATTTACTGATTTGCCAGAGATATATAAAAGTGAAATGACTAATCGGATTTTTACAATCTATACTGGAGAAAACTCATCGACAAGATTAAACAGCAACATTGAATTTTGTTTCCCAATATTATGGAAAGTCATTTCAAAAGAGATTCGGCAGCAGATTGGAAAGCGGTTTGACAAGTTGATTGTTGATGGAAATAAAGATATTCTTGATAAGGCAACTTCATTGATGACAATTGTTGATGGATTTAGATATATTTCATCAAGTAGTCGAAAGATAATTTATGAGCCTGCAATTAAATATTTAGAGGATAATCTTGATAATTGGAGCGAAGAAGGTAAGGCTGTTGGATTTCTGCAACGACTGGGTTCTACAATCCCATCAGAATTAATTCAACGTTATGTTTCAGCTATTACATTGACTTATGTTGGTTATAAAGGTGGTAGCTACAATTGTAGTAGGACTACATTCTATTCAAACTCTGCTGCACCAAGGATTTCAGAAATGTTTGAGAAATTTGATAATTCTTCAGTTGAAGCGTTTATTGAAGTTATAAAAACTAATGATACTTTACAATCACGCATCAGATATGCTGACCAACTAAACAGATTGCGTACTTTAGGTCAGATACTTCTAAATAAACCAGAAATTCGTGATGATTTGAAAGTGTTTTTAGAGATACTTGTAAATCCTGAAAAATTGAAAGAATTATTAAAAGAAATAAAATAACGGCACACAACATCATAGGAATTAAACGAAACACGCCCCCCCAAAAAAAACACTTTGAGGGATAACTTTCAAAGTGTTTCGATT
>JAKIZI010000002.1 GCA_022708105.1 Bacteroidota bacterium | reverse complement strand
CAAATGTAAGCTGAAGCAACGCAAATGTAAGTCGAAGCAATGCAAATGTAAGTTTTAAAAAAGGAAAAGCAAAAATAAATGATGCTCTTACGAGATATATTTGAGCAGAAACTCTTTGGGCCTTTGCGCCTTTGCGGTAAATTATCTCAATTTAATCTCGTGCAGTAGATGGGCAATCGGCACCCGATATTGTTTCATCGAATCACGCTCGCGAATGGTAACGGTTTGATCTTCCATGGTTTGGTTATCTACCGTGATACAGTAAGGCGTTCCGATGGCATCCTGTCTGCGATATCTTCTGCCAATGGCGTCCTTTTCATCGTATTGACACATCATTTCCGGCTTCAACATCTCCATAATTTCTCTTGCCTTTTCGGGCATTCCGTCTTTTTTCACTAATGGCAACACTGCTACCTTAATGGGCGCCAACACTACCGGCAAATGCAATACCGTGCGCACGGAACCATCTTCCAACACCTGCTCTTCGTACCCGTGACTCAACACGGATAAGAACATTCTGTCCACCCCGATCGAGGTCTCTACCACGTATGGGATATAACTTTCATTGGTTTCCGGATCAAAATAGCGCAACTTTTTGCCCGAGTACTGCTCGTGCTGTGATAAATCGTAATCGGTTCTCGAGTGAATCCCTTCCAACTCCTTAAATCCGAACGGGAACTTGAACTCGATATCGGTAGCCGCATTGGCATAATGGGCCAATTTCTCATGGTCATGAAAACGATAACTCGATTCTCCCATTCCTAAAGAAAGATGCCATTTCTTCCGCTCCTCTTTCCAATAGGCAAACCATTTCAACTCTTCGCCGGGACGAACAAAAAACTGCATCTCCATCTGTTCAAACTCTCTCATTCGGAAGATAAATTGTCGTGCCACAATCTCATTGCGAAATGCTTTTCCGATTTGGGCAATTCCAAACGGCAACTTCATGCGTCCGGTTTTATAAACATTGAGAAAATTGACAAAAATCCCCTGTGCCGTCTCCGGTCGCAAGTAAATGGTATCCGCTCCCTCGGTCACCGAACCGATGCGCGTAGCAAACATGAGATTGAACTGACGCACCTCCGTCCAATTCCGGCTTCCCGATACGGGACATACAATCTCCAATTCATCAATCAACGCTTTCAGTCCCACCAAATCATTGTTGTTCATCAACTCCGCAAATCGTGCCGTCACTGCATCAATCTTTGCCTGATATTCCAACACCCGTCCATTGGTCTGTCGGTACATAGCTTCGTCAAAATTGTCAAACCGTTTGGAGGCTTTTTCCACCTCTTTGTTGATTTTATCTTCTATTTTTTGAATATAATCCTCAATCAGAACATCTGCGCGATAACGTTTTTTAGAATCTTTATTGTCTATCAAAGGATCATTGAATGCATCCACGTGACCGGAGGCCTTCCAAATCGTGGGATGCATGAAGATGGCACTGTCAATACCCACAATATTCTCATGGTACCGCACCATCGAATTCCACCAATATTGCTTGATATTATTCTTTAACTCCACTCCGTATTGACCATAATCGTAAACGGCTGCCAATCCGTCATATATCTCACTGGAAGGAAAAATAAACCCGTACTCTTTCGCATGGGAAATGATCTTTTTGAAAAGGTCTTCTTGATTTGCCATTGTCTCTTTTTTTTAGTTGCGTTTGTATCGCTATTCAAACATAAACGATATTTGTAATATTTTAGATTTTAACGACTGAACACTTTGAGAGTAAATATTATCCTCTTTTACCAATAAATTATTGAGTCCGAAGGACATCTTTAACTCGGTAGAAAATTTAAAATAGGTAAAGTAAAAATCGGCGCCCACTCCCACTTGCGCCTGAAAATCATTTGGATATAATTTAAGCACAATCTCGTTATTGGTGTTATTTTTTTTCTTGGCGGCAGAGATTAAATCCAGACTATACTGGACACCTCCTACCACATACGCCCGTATATTGTGCATTCGCGATGACTTGAATTTGACCAATAACGGCAAATCCAAATAAACGGATTCTATATTTTTACGCGTAACCAAGCGACTGTTATTGGAATATAAAATGGTGTAATTCACAATTCTGTCCCCAAAAGAAAGACCGGGAATAAAACGTAAATCAAAATATTTTCCCATCCGCAGATTGGTCACAATTCCCAAATTAAACCCGCTTAATGACGCCGTGTTGATGACCATCAAAGAATCATACTCTGCTAAATCCGACTTGGGTGCAATCCTGAAATCAAACTGATTGTAACCGATTAGGAATCCGAAATGCAGTAATTGTTTGTCATATTTCAACAAGTTGGGAACTCCAAAAGAGAGACTTTGAGAAAATAACGACCCCGAAATCAAGGTCAGGCATAAGACAATAGTCAGTTTTTTCAGTCGATTCATTCCGTGAAGGGTTTCAGAAAAATGAAACGCAAAAATAGCTAAAATATTATAAATAACCATTCTTTACATTTCAATTTTCCGATATGCAACCCACTCGGCTTTAAATCGATAAATATTTTATATTTTTGCATCATGAAAAATAGAAAAAGTTTTGCCATTCATACGTTGGGCTGCAAGTTGAATTTCAGTGAATCTTCAGACATCTCGAGACAGTTGATTGAAAAGGGTTTTGTGCTGTCGGAGCAACCCGACTACCTCTTAATCAATACCTGCGCCGTGACTGGAACAGCGGAGAAGAAAGCCCGTAATTTGGTTGCCAAACTCCACCGGCAACATCCCAACGCCGAAATCATTATTTTTGGATGTTATTCTGCACTCTCCCCCGACATTATTGCCCAATGGCAAGGAGTGAAAGCGGTTCTGGGAAGTGCCGACAAGATGAATATCATTCCCTATATGACCGAAGAGGCATTGCCACAAGCTCCCCACTTCTTCTCCTCTTATTCCTCCCACGACCGCACACGCTCGTTCCTCAAAATTCAGGACGGCTGCGACTACCATTGCACATACTGCACCGTAGCCACCGCACGCGGCGAAAGTCGCAGCGACAACATTGACCATGTGTTGCAAAACATAGAGACGATTCACCGCGAAAATATCAAAGAGATTATCATTACCGGAGTAAACTTGGGCGATTTCGGAAGAAAAAACGGGTCATCTTTTCTGCAGCTGCTTGAAGCCATCGAAAAGCAAGACCTCATTGAACGAATCCGCATCTCTTCCATCGAACCGAATCTGCTCACCCCCGAAATCATCGCCCTTGCGGCACAATCCAAAAGAGTGATGCCCCACTTTCATATTCCGCTGCAATCGGGTTCCGACCGCATTTTGGGACTTATGAAACGACGCTACAACCGACAACTCTTCGCTTCTAAAATTGAAGAAATTAAAAAATATATGCCCGAAGCATGTGTGGCAGTGGACATCATCGCAGGATTCCCCGGAGAAACCAATGAAGATTTTCAGAATACCTACGACTTTTTAAATTCTCTTCCCATCAGCTATCTGCATGTATTCACTTACTCCAAACGCCCGGGGACTCCGGCTGCGGCCATGAGTGAACAGGTTTCGCCTCCCCTCAAAAAAGAACGGACCACCCAACTGCTCAATTTATCCACCCTCAAAAAAGAACAATTTTACCACGATCACTATGGAGAAGAACGCCCCGTCCTGATTGAATCCGATATCAAAAACGGATGGTTGTTCGGGTTCTCCGATAACTACATCAAAGTAAAAGTTCCTTTCAACGCTTCGCTGATCAATACGATTACCCCCGTTCAAATCACCCAAGATACCATTGAACCCGAATAGAGAATCCATTTTAAAACAGATTGAAAATGGCCGATGCAAATTTTGTGAAACCCGTTATTGAAGCCTCTTGGCTGGAAATATTGGAAAAAGAGTTCCGAGCTCCCTATTTTGCTCAACTCAAGTCTTTTTTGGTGGAAGAGAAAAAAAACAATCTCGTTTTTCCTCCGGGATCACTGATTTTTAATGCATTTAACCTCACCCCGTTTCCGAAGGTCAAGGTGGTGCTGATGGGACAAGATCCTTATCATAACCCGGGACAGGCGCATGGTCTCTGTTTCTCGGTTCCCCAAGGAGCTCCGTTGCCCAAGTCTTTAATCAACATTTTCAAAGAGCTGCACGATGACATTGGTTGTCCGGTTCCCCAAAGCGGCAATTTGGAAAAATGGGCGAAACAAGGGGTGCTCCTTCTCAATACCATATTAACCGTTAGGGCGCATCAACCAAGCTCTCATCGGGAACAAGGATGGGAAACCTTTACAGATGCCGTGATCCGAGAGATATCTTCCCGGAAAGAGAATGTTGTTTTTATATTGTGGGGCGCTTATGCCGCCAACAAGATTCCGCTCATCGATACCAGACGCCACCACATTCTCCAAGCGGCCCATCCCTCGCCTTTCTCTGCCCACAAGGGTTTTTACGGATGTAGCCACTTCTCGAAAACCAATCAGCTGCTCAACCAAGCAGAACTTACGGAAATTGACTGGACTTTAGCGTAGATTTTTTATTTATTTAATATTTATTATTTGGGCGTGCCGGCTACGCCGTCGGCGTCCGGTTCCAAGTCCGCAGCCGGTAGCCGTGTGCTCGCAATGCCACAAAAAGAGCTTCCTCCGGTCGCTTTTTTGTAGCAGCGGCACATCGTCTCCCGTCCTTGCGGGCTTTCCACCTCAACGCCTCACGCTTTGGGGAGATTTACCGCAAAGACGCAGAGGCGCAAAGATTCATGGAAACGGTGCGCTGCACCTTGAAGATTGCTTCGGCATTTTCTTTTCTACAAATGAGACGGTGCTACGCACCTGAATATCTTCACAAATTTAAAGGTTTACCCCCTCACCTCATCTGCTGCATAATAAATTCGTAAATCTTTAGGTCTTATTTGTAATACAAGACACTCAAAAAGAAATTACCAAAGGTGCGTAGCACCGTTTCATCTGTAGCAAAACAAATCCATGAATCAATCAAAAGGTGCAGCGCACCGTCTCAAAATTATTCATCCCAGAAATCGAACAAATATTTTTCATTAAATTCAATATTATTTTTACGTAATATTTCTAAATATTCCTCTTTGAATGTTTTTTTCTTATGATGATTATCTTGATTAATAATATATTGTGAGACTCTTTTTATCTGTGATTTGGAATAGCTAAACACTCCATAACCCTTTTGCCATTCGAATTTAAAATGAGATAACTTATTTTCATTAATCCAATGAGTAGATGAAGTTTTAATATGCTCAACTAAGTTTGGAATTAAATCACCAACATAATACCCGATTAAAATATGAATATGGTCAGGTTGTGCGTTTATGGATATTAATTTATGTTTTCTGTCCTGAATCAGAGATGAAATATATTTTTCTAAATTGATTTTCCAATTTTGTGTTATTAATGCGTCTCTGTTTTTCGGCGAAAAGATAAAATGTAGGTAACATTGGGCAAAGGTGTTCGCCATAGATTAATTTGTTTTGTTGGTTTAAGAATTGTATAGCGGGGATCAATTGTTATGTTATTCTTCTTGGGTTTATTTTTGATATGATTACAAAAATAACATTTTATTAACCAATTTGCAAGATGTTATAAAAATAAATTTTGAAAATCCGATTCAATTGTGTTGGGATATTTTCTACAAATGAGACGGTGCGCTGCACCTTAAAGATTTGTACGGTCTTTCTTTTCTACAGATGAAACGGTGCTACGCACCTGAATATCTTAACAAATTCAAAGGTGTTCCCTATCGCCTCATTTATATCATAACGAATCCGTCATTCTTTGCGTCTCTGCTTCTTTGCGGTAATTTCTTCGGATTAATGATTTTGAGACGGTGCGCTGCACCTTAAAGATTTGTATGGTGTTTTCTTTTCTACAGATGAAACGGTGCTACGCACCTGAATATCTTAACAAATTCAAAGATGTTCCCTATCGCCTCATTTATATCATAATGAATCCCTCATTCTTTGCGTCTTTGCATCTCTGCGTCTTTGCGGTAATTTTCCATTATAACACACCCAAAAAGAAATAACAAAAGGTGCGTAGCACCGTCTCATTTGTAGTTTTGCGAATCCGGGACTACAATCTAAAGGTGCAGCGCACCGTTTCATTCATTTGTTGAAGAACTAATTTCGATTTTTTCTTCAGCAGTAAAGAAAGGGCCTAAAAAAAAAGAGGTCGCCGGTATTATCCTTTTACGACTTTGCCCAGTGCTTCTAAAAGTTGGGGTTTGTCTTCGAGGGCGATGCGGGCTACGGCGTAAAACTCACTCATCCAGTCGTCCATTTTGGCGAAGGCGGCATCTTTGATTTTGGTGGCTTCTTGCGATTCCCCCTTTTCTTTCAGATAAGCGGCTCTTGCCGTTTCCAACTCGCTGACGAGGTTTTTTCCGGCGGTTAGTTGTTCGGGAGTGATGACCAACCGTGCCAATTTACTTTGGATATCGGCATCTGTGGTTGAAATTTCGTAAAATTTCTTTGCCGCTTCAAGGATATTGACATAGATACGCGGCATTTCACCTAAAACCGCCAATTGCTCTGCTGTCAGTGAATCTTTACGGAATACTACTTTGGCTTTTTTACGATGCTGCATGAATATTTTTTCGAGTTCCGATTTCTTGGATACAAACTGCGCATAAGCGGTGGTGCTTTCATCGTACTCTGTAATGTTTGCATTGAACACCGAACGGGTTTGTGCCAAAAGAGCCTTTCCTTCGGCAATTTTATCCGCATCATAACCCAATTCTGCCATTTCGGTTGAAATTTCGGGTTGCGTTCCGGCATTTTCTAATGCTACTCGGTACAACTCTAAGGTTGCTGCTTCTGATTTTTTTTGTTTTTTCGCCATAATTTTGAATTTAAAAGGTTAATAAATAATGCAAGTTGCGGCTAACAACTTGTTTTTCAATTTCTTTTACTTACATTTATATTCCTTCGACTTGTATTTGTGTTCCTTCCACTTACATTTGGGTTCCTTCAGCTTACATTTGGGTTCCTTCGACTTACATTTGCATTCCTTCAGCTTACATTTGGGTTCCTTCGACTTACATTTGCGTTCCTTCGACTTACATTTGCGTTCCTTCGACTTACATTTGCGTTCCTACCACTTACATTTGCGTTCCTACCACTTACATTTGCGTTCCTACCGCTTACATTTGCATTCCTACCGCTTACAACGGGCACTTTCGGCACAAAAACAACATGCCAATGGCTTGCAATCAAGTTACAGCATGAAGGAAATAAATTTTTTGTGCTTGCAAATCGGTTGTTGCCGCCTCTATATGCAGTACAACGATGTGCAATGGTGTTGCCGATGGCAGTTGTTTCGTTGTTTTTTGAACTAAACTATCGGTAAACTAATACGAACGAAGCTAATAATTTAGTTTTAGGAGTAATTCAACGGGCAAATATAATAAAGATTTTATTATATTCATAATATTTTATGAAAAAAATCACACTTTACGACAAAATTATTCGTTTCAAAAAAGCAATGTCCGAAAGTGCCGTTCAATAAAGGATTACATCAAAACACACTGAAGGGGGCTCTCAGGGTGGGGGCTTCTATGAAGTTAGGCGTTGAACTCTTCTGGAAAAAAATTGGATTTATTCATTCTCATTTTTACAATCTTCAATTTTTTAATAGAGCACTGCTATTACTGAAAAAAATTATTTTTTAGGATAGAAAAAAAAGAAGTAACTTAAAGCCAATTACATTTGCAATTCTTTTGTACGAATTGACTCGTGCAAATTGCAATTATGCTTGGCTATGTAAGCTATATTTTTAATTGTTAATAAATCCATAATCTTCATGTATTAAAACTGCCCTGTCCAGAAATGAATTAAATTCTTCACAGGCATTTTCCGGTAAAAGAGCGCATGAATAACATGCAGCTAAATTTAAACCGCCAACGCCCTGACCATCTGAATGAAAACAAATCGGGTCAGAAGAACAATCATTTGCTCTGTTAAATGCTGATTTTAGAATTCTAAAAAAGTCTTTATTGTTAGCTTGACTTACTAAACCTCCATAACTACCTTCTGCACCCGCAACTGTGTAAATCAAAATACCTTGCATGTTTTCATTATCAATAAAAAGCCTTTCGTTCAATGATGTTGTTGCATATCCACAAAGGAATTCCAACTCTTTCATAATCAAATGCGACAAAGTATGAATCAATAGAAATTTTGCTAAATGAGGTTTATCCACAAAATTCTTCATACCAAATTCTCTGTTAGCATTGTTGTTCCAGAGTTTATTTATTCTATCCTTAAATTCGTTATTTTGAAACGATTTGTTCAGCCAATCAGAGATTCTTTTGTCTGAGATTGACATAAAAATACCTTCTCCAAAGTTCTCAACAGCGGGCAAATATTTTGTTTGATTGCCAAAAGACGATGTGAACTTTACTTCAACAGGAGCATTTTCCAAATTTTCCCCGCTCAAAAACATATCTTTATCTAAAGGTTCTTGTCTTGTGAAACCTGTTTGAACTGTAGTTACTTTTAATCTTTTAATTGCAGTTAATCTATCAATACCAAATGAATCTATATTGTCAGTCTTTTGTGGCTCAAGCAATAAGTTGTCATCATTTGGTTGCTCATTATCAATAATGAAATTATATTCTCTTAAACGATATTCATTTTCACACTCATATTCTCCATGAATCTCATTCTTGATATATGATTCAATTATTTCTTTTTTATACTTTTCCAATAAAGCTTCAAACATAAATTCAATATCTTTTCCTTTCTCAAACCATTTATCTATCTTAACCTGGTCTTCTAAGTCAATATCTCTTTTTGTTGGCAAATAAATACTGTTTACCATAATTGGATAGTAAACACTATTACTGGTTCTGATAACAGGTTTTCTGTAAGAATCTTTGTTGAAATCCTTAAGACGTAAACCGAACAAACCCGATATATTATTTTTTGTTCCACAATTATTGCATTTTATTTGAATCCCTGTCAAGTCGGAAAACTTTGTAGATTGTATATATCGTAAATCCTGTTTATCACCACAGCACAAATTATCAAAATCAAGCACAACTTGACCAGCTTCAGAATCATCCTCCTTTTTCTCGATAACTGCCTTATTCCATCTTTCCCAAGGAATATCAGTAATTGCCCCACTTGGCGAAGTCATTATAAACCTAACTTGTTCAAGTTCAAAATAGAATTTCTTTTTATTGTTCTGTTTTGCTTCATCAAAACAATGGTAACATTTTGGAGGAACAAAATCAGATTTATCAGGTGTGATATGGTATTTTTCCATCGTCTGCGTCCACTTTTTCCACCAATCATTTAAAGAATGAAATCTGTCGCAATTATTACAATAAAACCATTTAGGAAAATACTCTGCTCCAATAACTAAATTTGTATCAGATGGTTTGTTTTTTACTTTATAGTTTGCTGTATTTGCAGGTATTGCGATAAATTCTTTAAGGTTTGGAAAGCCTTTCTCGTGCTGTAAACGCTTTAGCAACCTGTTGTCTGTAATCTTGAAGTTTTCAATTTTTGAAGGGTCTTCAATTAATGCCTGAAAATACGGCCATTTATCGAATTCTTCAACTTTTAAAGCACCATATGGACTTTCAATGATAGAACCAACGCCACCATAAGCACTTATTATCTTTCGAGTTTGAGTTTCTATGTATTTATGCTCTGCCATTTTAAAAAGTCTCTTTTATTTGTAACCAAGTACTTGTATCAATTTCACGCATAGATTGCATTATTTCCCAATTACTACCACCCGAAGAGGGACGTTGTAATAATTCTTCATACTTAATTTCCGAATTGTTTTTAATTCGTTCAATCCAATCCCAAGAAAGCTCATCAACTGTTCTTTCAAAAACATACAACTCATGACCGATTGAACTAAATCTTTGTTTTACAAATATTTTTAGACCATCTGTCATTTCCTTTTGAAAATACTTTGCATTAATATTTTGAGCCATTCCTGGAACCTTATTTCTCACATAAGTAACAATAATTGAAGCAATCATTTTTTCAATCGTATTTTCCGTAAACGGAGTAACACTCAAAGGTTCTACGGATTTATAAAAAGCTTGGTGAAATCCTTTAAAATGCTCAAAATACGATTTTTCCCTTGCCCGATTGGGGTCAAAATGTGTTACCACAAGACCTTGTGTACTCCTACCAACACGACTTGATGCCTGAATGTATTCAGCAATATTTTTCGGAATACCATTTATTAGCATGATATTCAAACGCCCGATGTCAATACCGACAGAAATCATATTTGTAGCTAATACCAAATCAACTACATCTTGCAAATAATTTCCGCCTTTTTCATATTGTTCAATTTTCTCTTGCGAAAACTCGTTTTCAAGCTCCTTTAATGTTGCTTTTATTTTGGCACTTTCAATTCTACTTGTTAGCTCTTTTGTCCTGCTTGATAGACCTCGATAGTTAAAATTGTAGTTCTGGATGTGAGAACCATTAAGAGGTGAAAGCAATGTTGATAAAAGATTCTGTAAAGCTGAAACTTTTGGTGAAATATCATCAACTATCTTATTAAAAGTCCTGCCAACATCCTTTAAGCTATTGTAATATGAAACTATCGTCCAATAGTTATTAATGTTCACTTTTTGTTTTTGCTCAAATTCTCTTAATGCGATTAATCTTGCAACAAGTAAATGAGCTATAATGTGTAATTGGGTGTCAACTGATGTTTTTCCTGTTGGCATTATTCCCAAATACCTGCGCTTGCTTACTTTTGTACTTTCTCTTGCAAAATAACTGTCATTATATGTTAAACCAGTTGGCGGGAACACATTTACAGTTCGATTACCATAAAGGCTTTCAATTTGCTTACCCGTATTTCTGGTAGTTGCAGTTGATGCAATTATTTTAGGTTTTTGGTTGCCTTTTGTTGAAAGAAGTTCAATCATACTTTCATACAAACCTGTAATAGAACCTAACGGGCCACTCAGTAAGTGAAGCTCATCCTGAATTATTAAATCTGGTGGCAATCCTTTATCATCAAGGCTGTTGAAAAAACGATGAGCATTTTCTCTCCAAGCCAACATTGCAAATTTGTCAACAGTGCCGAATAACAAAGTTGGAGGTTCTTGATAGAGCAATTCATCAACGACCTGAACAGGTATTTCAGAATGGAAACTACAATTCTTATTAACGCAAAAGAGTTTGAATTCTTGGTTTGGTCTGTGCTTAAAACCATGTATCCAAATTTCTTTACCGCTTGGGGTTTTGCTTTTGGTAATTAGTTTTGTACCACACCATGGGCAACTGCTAATTTGAAATACATTTTTTTCATCAGGTCTGCCATTTAATTCGTTGCCTCTGTATCTTTTCTTACATTCATCATCAATAATTTTTATTTTAACCGCAACATCTTTTAGGTCATTAGGAGTTGAAGCCTGACCAACCCATAATCCAATTGAAAATGACTTTTCACCTAAATATGGAGATACCTTGTGTTTACGCATGAATTCTAAAGCTGAAATCAATCGAGAGGCTCTTTCGAATTGCTGAGCTGTTAGCAAACGCAGTGTATAACGCATAATTACAGAAGTGCCGTCATAGTTTTCCAAATTGGAAATCCTCCGATTTATCATTGTAAATGCAGCGACCGCAAGATATGCTTCTGTTTTTCCACCACCAGTTGGAAACCAAATAAGGTCAACTATATCGTTTCTTTCGCCGGAATCTGGGTTAATTATTCCTTCAATACTTAATAATAGAAAAGCTAATTGAAACGGTCTATAAGCTGGAATAAATTTAATTTTTCCTTCTAATTTTCGTTGTTCTGCATTGTAATTCTCAAAAAAAACAAGGCTATCAAGATTTTCAGTTTTGGCATCAGATAATTCTTTTTCTTCTCTACCAAAATCTTTATCGTTTGAAACTATTAACTGAATGAGCATTGCAGTGTTTGCCAATTGAAAAACATTAAAAATATCATCATCCTTTAATAGTTCAATGTTTTTGTAAAGACGTTCAAGATTTGCTTTTTGCCGATCAACAATTCTCTTACCTATTTCTTTGTCTTTACTATCGCTTGTTGAATTACTTTCAATTTGCTTATTAACCCAAGTATTGTAATCTTTAACAAAGTAGTTGAGATTTTCAATTACAGTTTCTTTATTTAAACCCCAAACAGACAAATTTCTAATGTCTAAAGCTTGGTTCAATTTAGGATTGTCTGATTCAAAACTATTTATGGTGTCTTTAATGTTTTGTTCAGGTAAGAATGTAGTCTCCGCAATTATTGGATTAGTTTCATCCCAAACGGCTGAACAATTGTGTCCAACTGCATACTTTTTAACATTACGATACAAGAAATCCAATTCAATAGCTTCTAAATCGGCATACTCGCTGTTCATGTCAAATGTACTCAGTTGCCCTTCGTTAAAAGCTGATAAATTCTCTGAATGAACTTTTATTTTTGCCTGAAATAAGCACTTTGCATTTAGTACTTCATTTTTATTGCTAAACCTGTTTGCAGCTTGTTTTTCCGAAGCATTTACAAGTTGAACTTTTACATATTTAAAAGAATCCTTTTCGATAACTTTAACATTATATGCTGCATTGGGATGTTTGCTTACTGATTCAAATTCAATTGGAACAGGTTGTTTTGTTGAAATAATAGGAATAGAAATTTCTTTTATTATTTCAGTGCGTTGCCATGCCCTACCGATTAACTTTTCAAGAAATGTAATATAATATTTTGCAGAACTATCTTTTAAATTTGCAGATTTTCTAAACTCATCAAAAGCAACGTATTCCTCACTTCGTTTATTCTTTCCTCCTTTGTATCCCTTTAATGCACGTTCCAGATACATGTATTCCCCATCATATTTAAGTACATCTTTGAATGGTAATTGATAAGGTATATGTTCTTCAAAAAAAGAATCATATCCAGCTCTATTTATTTTGATTTTTAATTCTTTGGGCGAAGTTACCTGATGATATACTCCGAATGAAAAAGTACATTGTAGTTCATTAATGTTCTTGGGTATACAAATTGAAATGCCAATGTTTGTTGGGAAAAAGCTGTTATGATTTAATTTATCTTCGTCAATTTCTTTTCCTTTTGATGTGGTTTCCTTATTATCATCTTTTTCAATAATCAAGTTTTCATCATCTTCATTATCTTCTGAAACATTACGCATATTTGCAGAATCGGCTTCATCTTCGTTTTTGCAGATTGATTTATCGGGAAAGACTATGCCCGTAAAATAACGAATCAGAGGATAATCTGATAAAATTTCCACACTATCAGGTAATCCCCAAGTATCAGAACCAGGGCCATGCAAGCCTTTTTGAATTCGGTTTTGAAAAACCTGTCTTATTTGTTCATCCATATTATTCAGTTTCTTCTTCCTCGGTTTTGATTTTAGTTTTAATGGTCAGCAGAGGCAACGATTTATCAACAAATGTATGGACTTCTGAATCTGTAAACGTTTGGAGTATCTTACCTTTTATTTTCTTATTTGAAAGGACATAATCCATCACTTCATCACTTAAGTTTCGGCCAAGTGATAACATAATTCCTCTGTAAAGTCTGCGAGCCTCTATAACCTGCTTAAAATTACTGTTCAAAATAGAACAATTTATAAGCTGTTTAATTGATAATAAACTGTTTTCAGAATTTGGAAATTTATCTCGTTCTTTAAAAAGCCAATTGTTTATCGTTAGAGTTGACTTAATTTTTAAACCACATTTATTAAGTTCTGATAACAAATCTGATTCGTTGTAATTTGGATTTATAAGTTGCTTGTTTTGAAAATATTGTTTTAAACAATCCTTCCATAGATTTGCCAATCTGTCAATTTCACTAAATCTACTGGCTGAATCTTCAGCTAATGCAATTTCATAAAGTCGTTCTTTAGTATAGTTTGTGTAAATACGAACTTTATCGCCAACCATGAGATTAAAGATTTTTTCCTTTCTGTTTTCCAAATGTAGGAGCACCGATTTACTTCCATCAAATATTAGTTCATCACTATTTTCCTCAAAAGTTAGTGCGTAATTAACATTTTCTTGGCTTTCATAATCATATTGCTTTCTTTCTCTTTCAGCTCGTTCCGCTATGTTTTCAATTAAATCGGAAATGTTTTCAGGTCTTTCTTCATAATTAAAATCTAAACCCGTGAGCTTTTTTCGATTTGTTGAACTATACTCTTTACTGTAAATATTTGACCAGCGATTTCTTATTTCCTGTAATACAGTGATTTCTTCTTTATAGCTAATAAAGCTATATGAGTGAGGAAAACTTGACAATTGTTCTATCAAATCATTTGGCGAATACTCATATCCGAATATACTAAGTAAAAGGACTTTCTTTTCTTTTTGAAAATAGGGATGGGGTTGCACCGTTATAAAATCGCGTAAAGACATTATTTTCAAAAAATGATGTTGCAAGTCTTTTCGCCAAATATCCAAATATCGTTTAGGCACTATTAATATCTCGAAATGTTGCTGTTTCCTGATGAAATTAAGTTTTGTATTTGCAAATGATGAAAATACTTTATCAATTAACTTCTCAGTTTCACCAAGTTGCTTAAAGTTATTTTCATTTTGTCCAATTAAAACATCCTTAATTGCATTTTCTGTTTCTTTGCGCATTAAGTCTTTTACCCAGTCTTGATAGTTTATCAATCGACTATTTTCATTTGGCAAAACCAGATTAAAAAGGAGTTTCTTAAACCTAATTAAATCAGAAAGTTTTGTAAAATATTTTTGCTCAAAGCCCTTGATATATTTATAATAATCTTCGATTGCATTGATAAAAGCTTCATCTTCAATTTTCTCTGATTTAAATTTTGCAATTGATTCTTCCTTTAAAAACGAAATTTCAGGTTGAGTCCAGTTCCATTTAATAAAGGTTCCAGTATTGTCTTTAAACTCTTCATTTCCAACTATTATAGTTGTTTTTATTTCTTCTTTATAAATATCATTTACAAGGGCTTCTAAATAATCTGAATTGTATTTGTTTCTTCCAATTAAAATTAAAGAATCAACTTCATACTTGTCTTTTACAAAATCCTGAAAGACATAGTAATTGGGAACAATATAAATCATTGGGTCTATTGGCAACGTGCAGTCATATTCACCGCCATTTTTGTTAATACGTTGCATTGGAATTGATTTAAATAAATCTAAATCAGCAGTTTTGTGTTCTTTTAATTCTGTTTCAAAATCGTTCCAATCAAGAATTATAGCAGTTTTATATTTAAAATTTGTGGGAAAATTCTCAGTTCTAAATATATCTTTAAATAGTTTTTTATAATTATCCAATCGAACCTTTACACGCCTATTAGAAACATGTCCTCTTACAATATCATAATTACAGATTTGTTGTTCAGAACATTCAATGGTGGTCACAGTACCTTTATATAAACATTCTAATATATATTTTTCATTTCTATAGTCTGTTATTTTATATCTCCTTGCATCTTTCTGAAGCACATCTCCGACTTTATATACAATGTCTGATTCACAATAGTTTTTAAAAAATAATGAAATAGCAGCTGAAATAATGATAGGAACATAAAAACTAGATTTTTCAGTCTTTTGAATAGTTTTAATATGTAAATTCTGATTCTTATTTAACGATTTGTCAATCAGATAAAAATTAACCTTATCAAATTGTTCAAAATTTATAGTTACTAAGCTATTATATTCTTTCTTCAGATAAGTCTCTATCTGCTGTAAAAGTTGGTTATAATATGTAGCGAGATTATTCATATGCACAAACTTGGGGAAATAAAAAACGCACTCTTTTGCAAATTTCTGTTTGCAAATAAGCCTGTACAATTTGCAAATGTGTATAATTTATGTTTGTTGCCCTACTTCTTTCCACGGACAGAAATAGGTAAACAAAAACTAATTTATTCTTGCACCAACCTTCAATCAATAAACCAATATAATCATTCCGTATTTTCAATTTTATAATCAGATTATTTCTATGTAATTCTGTCTTTTAGTCTTGCATACAACTTACTTATAACTATCATCCACAACCTCTTTATTACAGTTTACTTCCTTAAGCAGGAGATTAACTGAGGTTTTTAGTTGTATTTTTTATTTTATAAAATAGAATTACAAAAATAACTTTTATTTTAATAAATCCAAATAGTTTTATTTTTTTATTTTTAATGGTAGAATTTTTTTGTGGTGGTATGAACATCTATGAAAAGGCGTGAATGATTTACCGCAAAGGCGCTAAGGCGCAAGGTTTTTGCCGTTCCCGAGCGTGAGGCGTTGAGGTGGAAAGCCCGCAAGGACGGGAGGCGATGTGAACGCTGCCACAAAAAAGCGACCGGAGGAAGCTCTTTTTGTGGTTTTGCGGGCACACGACTACCGGCTGCGGACTTGGAACCGGACGCCGGCGGCGAAGCCGACACGCCCAGATTATAAATATAAACATCTTCAAAATGAGTTTAAAAAGGGAATTTTTTCAAAATTAAATTTCTAAAAATTAATAGATATATTAAATCATTTTTTATCTTTGCATCTATTTTAAAATAAAAATCAAATTTTAAACAAAGACTATATGAAAAAAATTATTCTATTGGCATTTTTGCTCTATACATTATTGATTCCGGTCAAAGGTCAAATTTATTTTTACGAAGATTTCAGTTCCAATGCATTACCTACAGGATGGCTGAATTATGACCGAGATCTTGACGGATATGATTGGGATTTTGATAATGAATTCGCGGTATCATACTCGTGGTACAATGATCCATTGACGCCGAACAATTGGCTTATTACCAAAGCGATTGACTTGAGTCAAGCTTCAGGAGAACTTGCACTTAATTATGCGATTGCTGCTTATGATTCGGATTGGCCGGCAGAGCATTATGAAGTACGTATTTCGACCACCAACACAGATGTAGCCAGTTTTGCAACTATTCTGTACGAGGAGACTATTTCTCAGGGCGGCACTTTTCTCAACCGTAGTGTTGACTTAGATGCTTATGCCGGGCAAACTATCTATTTGGCATTTATTCACAACGAAACTACCGACCAATACGCATTGGTTTTGGATGATGTGATGATTGTGGGCGCTAATGAAATGGCGTTATCGGAAATTACTACCCCCTCATATATCAGAGTAGGAAACAATATCAGCGTAACAGGAACTGTTTATAATTACGGGGTATCTCCACTTACTTCCTACGAAGTGAGTTACAATGTTAACAACGGAACAGAATCTCCGGTCTATACGGTTACCGGAATTAATGTGGCACAAGGGAGTACACATCAATTCACCCACAATATAACCATTCCTGCTACAGTTCCGGATACAATGACTCTATACGTGAATATCAGACGTCCGAATGGAGTTTTGGATGGTACAGATAATAATGTGGCACAAAAAGAGATTATCGTATACAGCAATAGTGTGGAACATCGGGTATTGATGGAACATTTCACGACAGCGAACTGTACTGCCTGCCCAAGTGCAACCTCTCAACTTAATACTTGGCTCTCTTCAAGACCGGATGTCATTTGGTTGTCTCATCACGCCGGTTATTACACCGACGGGCTGACTATTGCCGCTTCTTCTTCTTTGACCACTTTTTATAATGATGGAGGCAGCACTTATGCTCCGGGCATTATGTTAGACAGACTTTGGTTGGCTCCCGACGGAGACCCGGGTCCCGTATTCTCCCCCTACAGCGGAAACCCCGGCTTAATTGATCAAATACGCAGCTATCCGGCTTTTGTAAGTGTAAACTTTAAAAACCCCTCTTTCAACAGCAATACACGTGTGTTAACGCTGATCGTTTCAGGAACTTTTGTTAATTCGGTATCTGCAGAAAATCTCCGCTTGTCGTTGTACGCCAGAGAAGAGAATCTAACAACTACTCCGGGACAAGCAGGCGCCAGCAGTGGGGTTAACTATATTCATAATCATGTTATGCGTGCCGCCATTTCCAATGTTTGGGGCGAATCAAACGTGATTACTTCGGGTGCAGAGGGAACTACCTATTCCAAAACATTCACCTATACCGTTCCGGAAACCTTTAACTTGGACAATCTCAGCTTTATTGCTTTCGTAAGTGAATACAACAGCAATGTAAATCAGCGTGGTATCCTGAATGCCAAAGCTGTAACTTTAAACGCCCTGATTTCCGGCGAATACTTGGACGACGAAACCGGCATTGAAGATAATACGGCTGCTTTGTCTGCTACGGTAAATATTTTCCCAAATCCTACGGACAATCAACTCTATATTCAAACGAATGCGACTATTCAACAAATAGACATTTTCAATATCAACGGACAACAGATCAATACGACGCCACTCCATGACGCGATTCTTTCTGTAGGAGATCTTGCCAATGGGCTCTATCTGCTGCGCATCACTACCGAAAACGGCGTGGTAATGAAAAAATTTATCAAGAATTAATCACTAAAAAACGAAATAGCATTGAAACCTACCTTACTTATCTTAGCTGCCGGCATGGGGAGTCGATACGGTGGCCTGAAACAACTCGATAAACTCGGTCCCAACGGAGAAACCATTATGGATTATTCCATCGCATACGCTCTGAAGAGCGGCTTTGGGAAAGTAGTTTTTGTCATTCGAGAATATATGGAAGCCGATTTTAAAGAGGCAATTGTAGCAAAATACGCGCATCGCATTGAAGTTTCTTATGTTTTTCAGGAACTCGACAAGTTGCCGGTCGGTTACACCATGCATCCCGAACGGGTAAAGCCTTATGGTACCGCCCACGCCATCCTGATGGCCAAGTCCTCCATTAATGAACCTTTTGCAGTAATCAACGCCGATGATTTTTACGGTGAGGAGGCCTTTGCGACGATGTCTTCATTTTTGAGTACTCCACCATCGGACGCTCTGCCCACATTTTCCATGATTGGCTATCAATTGGGCAATACACTTTCTGAATTCGGCACTGTCTCCCGTGGCGTTTGTACCACCAATGATGCCGGAGAGTTAGTCTCCATTACCGAGATGACTAAAATTGCCCCGTCCTCCGAAGGAATCTTCAATCAAAATCCGGATGGCACACGCACTCCTTTGCAATCGAAGCAACCCGTATCCATGAATTTTTGGGGATTTACGCCCGTTTTCTTTACACACTTAGAAGAGATGTTTCAAAACTTCCTCGATGCTCATCAGGATAATCCGACCTCGGAATTTCAAATTCCGACTGTTATCAACTACTTCCTGCAATCAGGCAGCGCAAAAATAAAAGTATTGCCGAGCAGCGCAAGTTGGTTTGGCGTTACTTATCGCGAAGATCGGCCAATGGTGGTTGAAAAATTAAAGACTTTGGCCTCATTGTCATGAGATATTTTATAAAACTTTCTTACAACGGAGCACCGTTTTTCGGATGGCAAAGACAACCGAAACAGTGCTCCGTTCAAGAGTTTTTGGAAACGGCCTTAGGTACTCTGCTCAAAGAAAAGGTTGCCATTACTGGTTGCGGACGCACCGATACAGGAGTCCATGCGCGAGAATATTATGCTCATTTTGACACAGAGGCACATTGGGAATCGGAGCAGATGAAAAATTTCGTCTATCGACTCAATGCACTGCTGCCAAAAGAGATTTGTATTGAAACCATCTTTTCGGTTGCCGACAACGCCCACGCCCGCTTTGATGCGCTGTCGCGGACTTACCGCTACTATCTCAACCTCTGCAAAGATCCCTTCTCCTACCCTTTTGCCTACACCTTTTATCGTCCGTTGGATGTTTCACTGATGAACGAAGCCGCCGCATTGTTGTTAGAAACTGACGATTTCACCAGTTTTTCCAAAGTACACACTCAGGTGCAGAACCATATTTGCCACGTGACAGTTGCCGAATGGCGACAAGAAGGCAATCAACTGATTTTTGAAATCACCGCCGACCGTTTTTTACGCAATATGGTGCGGGCTATTGTGGGGACCCTTCTTGATGTGGGACTTCATAAAATATCCATTTCCGACTTTAAAGAGATTATTTTGCAAAAAAACAGAAACAACGCCGGCACTTCGGTACCTGCCCATGCACTATTTTTGGAAAAAATACGTTATCCTTTTATCTGACTTGAAAAACATCCATAATATTCGCTAAAAATACCGCTTCGCAATGGTCTTTTTTAAAAATACAGTTTCTAAATTTCGTTTACGTTGCCCGTGGACACTCAGCATAATCTGTATGCTTATTCCCACACTTTTTATTCTGTTTTCTTTTTCATCGTGTAAAAAAATTGAAATTGATGAAAATGCGAAGTTGCAATTTTCGGTTTCGGAAATCACCTTTGACACTGTCTTTTCTACCGTAGGCTCCATAACAAAACGATTAACGGTTTACAATCGCAATCCTTTTGCGGTAACGGTACATACCCGTTTGGGCGGAGGAAGCAACTCCTACTATAGTCTCAATGTGGACGGCATCCCCGGTAGTGAGGTGGACGAAGTTGAAATTGCCCCGTATGACAGTATGTTTGTTCATGTCAAGGTAACCCTTAATCCCGGAAATCAAAATACCCCATTTTTAGTAACCGATTCCATTATTTTCCGTGTCGGCAACAACGTACAGGATGTGGATTTATTGGCATTCGGACAAGATGCTAATTTTATCATGGCCGACAGTTGGGTAGGAAACATTCATTACAAAATTGTGGCCGGAGCGGGCGAAACTACTGTTTGGACAAACGACAAACCATACGTCATTTATGGGTGGGCTGCGGTAGACTCCTTAGGAAAATTAATCATTGAGCCCGGCACACGCGTCTATTTGCACAATGGTAGCGGCATTTGGGTTTATCGGTTCGGGAATATCCATGTCAACGGCACCCAAGAACAGCCGGTACTTTTCCGCGGAGACCGATTAGAAAGTTGGTACAACACCGATTATGCCCAATGGGACCGCATCTGGATTAACGAAGGCACTGCCGAGAATGTCATCCAACATGCCATCATCACCAACGCCTATATCGGAATACAAATCGAGGCACTTCAGGAGGCGCGTTACAATCCCAACATCATCCGACATACGATTATTCAAAATACCGCCGGCTCCGGCGTGTTGGCGCGGGCCAGCAAACTGACAATGGACAACTGCCAAATCAGCAATAACGGTGTGTGCGGACTGCAACTCGAAATCGGAGATTATGAATTCCGCCATGTGACCATTGCCAATTATTTTTCGCAAACCGTTCGTAAAAATCCGGCCGTCTATTTAAGCAACAGCTATACCACCTCCGCCGGCACTTTTGTCGGAGACGGCAACTTCTCTTTCATCAACTCTATTATTTGCGGGAGCCTTGAGAACGAACTGATGATGAAAAAATATCCGGATGCCTCATTGACCTTTACCAAAAGTTTCCAAAATTGCCTGATACGCGCAACGGCAACGGACGAAAGTTTTAGCCAATGTTTGCTTAATCAAAATCCCGCATTTGTGAACACGGTGCAACAGAAATTTCAATTAACCGCCAACTCTCCGGCCATCGATGCCGGTATCAGAGGACTCAAATCCTATCCCGATTTGGCAGGAAATCCCCGTGACCGCAATCCCGATATGGGTGCTTATGAGTATATTCCTTAGTTTTTCTTCTCTTTCCAAAAAGAATTAAAAAAATATTTCATTTTAATACAATAATAATCAATTAGATAGATTATTTATTAACAAATAAATAAGAATATGAGACCGAGTCAATAATTTTTTTTATTATCTTTGCACACGAAAAAAATAATATATATTATATATCACCTTAAAAACAAAAAAAATGAAAAAATTTAACCTTTTTGTGTCCTTAATCATGGTTTTGGTATTGATGGGCTTCACGAATGTGAGTAAAGCTCAATATGTTTACGAAACCATCTATTCAGAAACATTTGGAATTACCACAACCACAACTCAAGTTGATGCACACACCGATTACGATGTAACCACGGTAGCGTATACTGCATCCAGCACTGTTGTAACCATCCGTGCCACCAATTCTTCCAATCCGGGAGATACGGCTCCTCAATATCCGAACGCATCAGGTGGTGCCTTGCTTTATATGAATAATGATGCTGCCTATTTCGATATTTCCGGCATCAATACAACCGGCTATCAAGGATTGGAATTGAGCTTCGGATATCACAAAACCGGAAGTGCAGCTACTTTAGATCAATTTAAAGTAGAATACTCCACCGACGGAACCGTTTGGACACCCATCAACATGACTCATTGGACTCGTCAAAAAGACACGACTGATGGAGTTTATTCCACTTTCCCAGCAGGAAGCGGAACCACCGGTTGGTACTACATCACTTGCGAAGCTGACTCCAACACGATTCCGGCAACCGCAGCCCTCCAGTTAAGATATACTTACATCAGCAATGGAATCACCAGTCAGGTTCGTATTGATGACATCAAACTTACCGGTGCACGCCCTATTCCTTATGTAGCAGTTTTGTCTCCCGAAGACGGTGCTGAGTTTACCCCTTGCGATTCTATCCAAATCGGCATTGATGTTCAAAACTTTTCATTCTATCCCGCTCCTACCGGAGACGGATTCCTCAAAATTGAATCTGATGTACTTCCCTTTTTGGGAATACCGGGGCTCCAAAGTCCTATCTATTGTGATATGACCATGATGATGGCTATGGCCAATATCGGAAAAATCACTTTACCGGAAGGAAACTACAGCATGGTTGTTACTTTGGTAGGTTTAGACAGTTTACCCATCTCTCCCTTGGCTACCGATACTATCAATGTATCCGTAGTGCAAGAATTAGTTGAAAATCCACAATTTTCAATTGCCAGCGGGGACTATACCACCGTACAAAATGTTGAAATCGCTACTGAAACTGAAGATGCCGTTATTTATTACACCACCGACGGAACCGATCCTGATGAAAATAGTACGCTCTATACCGGTGCCATCGAAGTAAATGACACCATGACCATTAAAGCTATTGCCATGAAAGAGTGTGCTACCTCAAGCGATATCGTTACCGCTGAATACAATATTGACACTACGACTACTGGCATTAGCACTTTTCAACCCACTACAATTTCTATTTCTCCGAATCCAGCAACCAGTCTGTTGAATGTATCTGCAAAAGGATTCAACCAAATCGAAATTGTAAACTTTATCGGACAAGTAGTTTATAAAAGCACCATGACCGGGAATCATACTCAAGTTGATGTATCTAACCTGAATGCAGGCATCTACTTCGTCCGTCTTACTGGAGATGCAGTTGTTACCAAGAAGTTTATCAAAAAATAGAATTTCGTTTTTATATCTTGCAAAAGAGAGAATTTTTTAAAAGTTCTCTCTTTTTTTTGTAAATTTGCCACCCTAAAAATATAAGAATATCATGAAGGAAATCGGAACTAAGTATGAGCCTCAACAGATTGAGCGTAAATGGTATAACTTTTGGATGGAGCAACAATTGTTCGCTTCCACTCCCGACGAAAGAGAGCCCTTCACCATTGTGATTCCGCCGCCTAACGTCACGGGCGTTTTGCACATGGGACACATGCTCAACAATACCATACAAGATATTCTCGTTCGCCGCGCCCGAATGATGGGATTTAATGCGTTGTGGGTGCCCGGCACAGACCACGCCTCCATCGCCACCGAAGCCAAAGTGGTAAACCTGCTCAAAGAAAAAGGAATAGATAAAAAAGATATCTCCAGAGAAGATTTTCTCAAATATGCGTGGGAATGGAAAGAAAAACATGGAGGCATCATCTTGCAACAACTTAAAAAATTGGGAGCATCCTGCGACTGGAACCGTACCAAGTTTACTATGGACGAAGATCTCTCCGAATCAGTAATTGACGTGTTCATCGACTTGTACCGAAAAGGGAAAATATACAGAGGCGTCCGAATGGTCAATTGGGACCCCAAAGCATTGACCGCCGTTTCTGACGAAGAGGTACTCTATAAAGAAGTACAATCCAAACTCTATTATATCAAATACCCCATCGAAAACTCCGATGAGTTTCTTACCATCGCGACCACCCGTCCGGAAACCCTATTCGGCGATACCGCCGTTTGTATGCATCCGGAAGATGAGCGTTATAGTCACCTGAAAGGGAAAAAAGCCCTTGTTCCGCTGGTTAATCGCCCCGTTCCGCTCATCTTCGACGACTATGTAGATCGCGAATTCGGCACCGGAGCACTCAAAGTAACTCCCGCCCATGATATCAACGACTATAACTTAGGACTTAAATACAAACTCGACTCCATCAACATCTTTAACGATGACGGCACCTTGAATCAAGATGCACAATTCTTAGTGGGCAAAGATCGATTTGAAGCTCGCAAAGAGGTTGTTCCGTTGTTGGAACAAGCCGGTCTGTTGCTCAAAGTAGAAGAATACACTAATAAAATAGGGTATTCCGAACGTACCAATGAAGTCATTGAACCGAAATTATCGGTACAGTGGTTCTGTGATATGGCAGCGCTGGCAAAACCGGCATTGGATGTGGTCATGAATGATACTATCAAGTTCTACCCCGATAAATTTAAAAATACGTATGCCCATTGGATGGAGAATGTCAAAGATTGGTGCATCAGCCGACAATTGTGGTGGGGACATCGAATTCCGGCATATTATCTGCCTAACAAAGAGGTAATTGTCGCCAAAACACGCGAAGAGGCATACCAAATGGCTCAAAGTCAATATCCGGAACTGAACCTCCGCCCCGAAGATCTTCAACAAGACGAAGATGTATTGGACACATGGTTCTCTTCATGGTTGTGGCCCATCTCCGTATTCGACGGCATCCGTAATCCGCAAAATCCCGACATCAACTACTACTACCCTACTGCTACCCTCATCACCGCTCCTGACATCATCTTCTTCTGGGTGGCACGAATGATTATGGCCGGACTGGAATGGAAAGGAGATATCCCCTTCAAATCGGTTTACTTTACCGGAACCGTTCGCGACAGCCAACGTCGGAAAATGTCCAAATCGCTCGGCAACTCTCCCGACCCCATCGAACTGATGGATATCTACGGAGCCGATGGCGTACGCTTTGGCATGCTGCACAGCTCTCCCGCCGGCAACGACCTGCTCTTCGAAACATCTCTCTGTGAACAAGGACGTAACTTCAGCAATAAAATTTGGAACGCATTCCGACTGATTAAAGGCTGGGAAATTGACGAACATGCCTCCCAACCGCTCCATACCGCTACTGCCCTCCGCTGGTTCCACTCCAAACTCAACGAAACAATCAACGAAATTCAGGACAATTTTGAAAAATATCGCCTCTCAGATGCCCTCATGAACACCTACAAACTCATTTGGGACGATTTCTGCTCATGGCTCCTCGAAATTGTAAAACCACCCTACCAACAACCTATCGACCGCAAGTCCTTCGAAGAAACCATTGACCTGTTCGAAAAATTGATGCAACTGCTTCACCCGTTCATGCCTTTTATTACCGAAGAACTGTGGCAACAACTACGGAATCGCTCTGAAAAGGAATCCATTATGTATGCGAAATTCCCCGAATTTGTTCCCGACAAAACGGATACGATACTGCTCACCCGCTTCGAACAAACCCAAAAGATTATCGAAAACATCCGCCGCATTCGCACAGAAAAGAATATTGCCCAAAAGAATCAATTGGAACTTTTCATTCTCAAACCTGAAGCCGATGCCCTTCCGGAAATGGATGCCATCGTTATGAAACTCTCCAATCTTTCGGGCATTACATACGTTCAGGACAAAGTTGAAGGAGCCCTCACTTTCATCGAGTACAACACCGAACACTTCATCCCCTTCGGCTCCCATATCAACATAGAAGAGGAAATTAGGAAAATTGAAGAAGAACTTTGCTATACTGAAGGATTTTTGAAAAGCACCCTGAAAAAATTGTCCAACGAGAAATTTGTAGCCGGTGCACCGGAAAGTGTCGTAGCCATAGAAAGAAAAAAACAGGCCGATGCCGAAGAGAAGATTGCATTGCTTCAGACCAAGCTCCAAGAATTAACCCGATAAATTCCTAACGGAAACCATCAAAATAAAACGTATGAAAACTGCATTCCGTTACACACTGCTCATGGGACTCCTCATCATCCCACTTTTTTTCTTCAATGTGGAAAACAAATTCCCCATTATGATCGGTCTCATCATTGGCGGCTCATTGGCTTTTCTTGCGGGCTACCTCATCATCAAACGAAAAAACAAAAAAACAAACAACGATACCCAAAAGTCCTAAGTGCGTGATTCTGCAAAAATCACCATCTCTTTGTGATTTTCGTTTTCTTATTTTTTTTCTCCTTTTATTAGCATTTTTATGCTGTGGTATAACTATATTTCTTCCGCTACCTGTTTTTACTCTTTTTTTAATATCGAACTTAGTCTTTTAGATTTATGATTTAAATGTATTTTTTTTATAAAAACTCTTTTCTATTTAGAAAAAAACATTACATTTGCAGCATATCTTTAAAAAATCAATAAAAAATTAAACAAAATTATTAATACAGTTAAGGTAGATATATACACACATATTGCGTATAGACAATATTTAATCTGCAATTTATTTAGAACTAAAATAAGATTAATAATAATTTAAATGAACTTGCAATGAATAATTATGAACAACTTGCAAAGGGATATAGCTCAAAGAAGCTACTCGAGATTGTTGAAAAACAAATTTCCGCATACAATGAGGATTTTATTGATTATATAAAAGATGAATTAATTAAACGAGGAGAAAAATTTCAATATAATGCAGATTATGTTACAATTGTCTCAGAGATGGGTGATGATGAACTAAAACTTATTGTTGAAAAAGATTGGAATGATTATCATTTAGAATATGTTGAGATTGCACGGATAGAATACCTAAAAAGAGGATTTACAAATGAGGAATCCAATGATAATCTTGACGGTGAACAAAATGAAACGAAAAAAGTTCGTTATCCTGCATTGCAATCAATAGTGGTAATTTTAAAAGTTTTTGCATATATAATGGGATTTACCGCTGTCGGTATTTCAATTTTTTATCTTCTTAACGAGAAAGTAATTTTTGCAATAGCAATTTTATTGAGCGCAATATTAAATGTTTTGCTACTAATAGCTTTATTGGAATCAATAAAAGTCATTATTGACATAGAAGAGAATACAAGAAATTAGAAAGATTAGCTTGATTCTTCTTAAAAAAAGAGCGACTACTAACATCAAGTTTGCTACACCTTGAATAATTGTCCAGTATTTTTATTTGCTACAAATCCGAGAACTTTTGTTCCTTTGGGGTAATTCTTCACAATATGAAAGCATTAACCCAACCCAAATCCACCAGCAAATTACCACCAAAAAACTTGCCTAACAAATTAAGCTCATAAATGTATATTTTTATATAAAAACTCTTTTGTTTTTAGAAAAAAAAATTATTTTTGTGGAATATTAAAGTATATTTTGGGTAATGCCAAGAAGGAATTATCACATCATATCAAAATAAAGAGTATATTACGACTTACGATAACTATAGGAATATTACTCAACAAGAATATTATACTGCCGATAATCAAATTGCATATGTTATTCGTTATCTACACACGTATGATTTCCACGGAAACTGGATAAAAAAAGAAACCTTAAAACATCAGGTTAATTCAATAGGATACACCAATTTAAAAGTGCAGTGTCAGCACGATAAAAACAGACAGTAAACAAAATGAAAACACACAGTATTTTATTAGTTTTGCTCATTGGAATTCTATGTAGCGTTTCCGGACAAATTCCAAACAAGGGATTTGAACAATGGTCAAATTTCGGGAACTATGAAGATCCCACCTATTGGGGATCTACGAATTATTCGTCTTCAGGCCCTTTTTATGCAATCACCAAATCTACAGACCATTATCCGGCGAATGTCGGTTCTTATTCGGTAAGACTCGAAAACGACGCCTCCTTAAATCCCAATTACTGGGCAAGAGGATTCCTTGCAAGCGGATATCCTCCGCCAAGCCCGGATTTCCCGATTACCGGCCACCCTACAAGTCTGACCGGATATTACAAATTTGATTCACATGGAGGTGACAATATGTATATTCACATTCAACTTTTCAAAAACGGATCTTCCATTGCCTCCGGGACTTTCACTTCCGCGACTTCCGTATCCGAATGGACTCCTTTTGAAGTAGAGATATCCGATTACGAATCTGCCGATTCGGCAACTATTATTATTGCCGCCTATACAGCAAATGGGTTCAACGACATACCACTCGGCAATTCTGTGTTATATGTAGATAATTTGAATTTTGACAACTACATTACCTCCATTACCGAAACCACATCATCGGACTCACCAATAATCATCTATCCCAATCCCGCAGCCAATATAATTATGGTCCGAACCGACCTCAAGGTCATGGAAAATTGTATATTGAACATCTACAACATTTCAGGGGCTTTGGTAAAATCTGAAATTCTGACTAAAAACGATCAACCGATTCAAATTGAAGATTTATCAAGTGGGATTTATACGATTGAAATCAAATCCGGAGAAATTTCGGCACAACAAAAGCTTGTTATTCAACAGTAAAAAAATACTTATCTCTACAACGTAATTCCCTTGCCATACAGATACTATCCCAAAAAGTGTGTAAAACTCAAAGTTTAATATTTTTGTAAAGTCAAATAAAAAAACAGAAACAATGAATTTTACACAATCGCAAAATTACGAAATTTTAGAGAATATCATCAACCATGGTTCAGGAATTGAAGAAATTCTACGGATGAGTCTTGAAATTCCTATGAAGGAGGCACGCTAGGAGTACAATTTTTCAAATGGAGATCTCAGCAACGGCTATCGTTTTAGAAATACTTACGGACAGGGTAAACTTTTGGAGTTAAAGGTTCCGAGAACCCGCAACGGAAACTTCTATCCATGATATTAGGCCTGTTGCGAGACCAGGAAGAAGAAGCGAGGCCGATAGCCTTCAAACTGTATGGAGCAGGCCTGACCACAGAAGAAGTGGGCGACCTGTTCGGAGAGATTTACGGGAAGTCATACAGCAGCAGTCAAGTGAGTCAGCGACGGACTTACGGGCATAGAGACAGTTGTTCAGAATCATTTCAAAATGGCCGATATTCAGCTATGTACGGTTCCGAGTGAAACTTCATTCGGCTCAGAATGAAGCTTGGTTTTACTCAAAATGAAGCGTGGTTTTGTTCAAAACCAAGCTTGGTTTTACTCAGAATGAAGCTTGGTTTTGCCCAAAATGAAGCGTGGTTTTTATTCGAGAGTAACTTCGGACTCATGGGAGGCCTGTCATGAACTCATGACAGGCTTGTCTCGGACTCACGACAGGCTTGTCATGAACTCGTGACAGGCTTGCCATGAACTCGTGACAGGCTTGCCATGAACTCGTGACAGGCTTGCCATGAACTCGTGACAGGCTTGCCATGAATTCGTGACAGGCTTGCCATGAATTCGTGACAGGCTTGCCATGAATTCGTGGAAAGCTACCTACGAAGTCTAACAATGAATATGTTAATTGGAAGGGGGCTTCCTTTTTAAAAAACAAAATCGTGTACTTGATTATCAAGGACTTTTGATTGGTTTTTGATGGTTTTTATTTTTTACCAGACAACAATAAAAAATTTTCAGCTAATAAATCAAAATGAAGAATCTTATTACCTACCCCGTCCTTCGGCGACGCTTCTGTTATGCTGATGGACAAGGATTCTTGTCGCCGAAGGCCACCCCTTCCGCACGCGAAAGGGGAATGTGCTCCGTCGGCAATGTTCTGCTAACTTGCCGAAAAATAATGAGAACATCCACGTAAAGTTTTTGGGTTTCTATTTCCAAAACTATTTTATCAATATAATATCAGACCTGATGGGTGAATTTCCTATAAATATTTTCCCATAGAAACATTGATCACGTCAGCCGCTTCTACAAACTGCGTAACTAGTTCTTTTGTATTTAGCCCGAGTTTTCCGGCAATGTAAGCAAGGTTGTTCAGTTGTTCCCTTGAAGTGCGTGTATCCATTGCTTTGAAGCTCTTATTGAGTTCTTCGACTTGTTCATGAGTGAAGCCCGTTGTCTTCATTACGTCGCTATAGATATCGTCCATCTCGGCAAGGTCGGTAGCCAGTTGTTTTAGGGTTGAAATGGCATTGTCAGCCATCTCAAAAATTTGAGTAAATCCACCAACTCCCATGCCGAATTGCATGACTTTATCGTATAGTTCTTGCCATTGGGATTTGGCATTACCTATTTCTTGGGTGTGTTCTTTGAGAATTGATCGGAGTTCACGAATTTTCTTGGCGTGGGCGACATATTCGTCGCTGCCGATGACCATTTTGTTTTGTTCGTTGACAAGGCGGTTCATTTCGGCACGGACTTGTTTGACCGATGCTTCGATTTCCTTGCCGTTGATATAGAATGAGACTCTGCGGGTGCTGCTCTTTGCCATAGTTTATTTTTTGGCAAAGTTGTTATGAATTATTGTCACGTGTAGGGACGAAAAAAAACGCCAGCGCAGATAGTTGTTAGCGTTTTCTCACATATGGTAAATTCTTCAAAATTCTCAATTATTGCTTTTTTAAAACTATTTTTCGTCCGCCAAAGGGGGATTATAAAAAAGTGTCAAAGTGTCTAATCTTTAATGCAACGAACAGAAAAGCCAGCTACACGGCCTTCGGTGCTCACGAAGGAATTGCTACTGTTGAAGATTAGCTTACCGGCGAGGGTACTATATACCGTACTCGACCAATAGCGGCTGTCCACATAAGTGATCGTGCCATCGATGGGGCTACGCCAGCCGGCCATGGGCAACTTAAGCGGAGAGGCAAAAGCTCCGGCTGCATCGTTGCTACTCCAACTTGTACGCTCGGCTTCCCATTCGGCTGAGGTTGGTATGCGGTAACCACTTGGACAAGGATTGTTGATGCCGCTTACACCCTGCCAAAGGTTGTCGTTTTGCGGGTTGCGCCAATCGTAAGGGCTACTTCTATTGGTTATAAAATCGCCATGTCCGGGTGTATCGCTTGTTGCCAATGTAGATGTTGTACCCGATGTACGGCTTTCGTGACCGTCTGCTGCACGCCCCCACTGGTACAAGTTGCCGTAAGAGCTTGCATCGGTGCTACTTGTTGCCACTTGTAAGGCGCCAAGGTTACGGTCCATCCAAATTTCACCAGTAGTGGGGTTGGTAACATTTTGTGGAGGAGGTGCTCCGCCTACCCATGTAGGCACGCCTCCAATCATTTGTAGAGTTGCTCCTTCGTTTGCGGTAGCTGCAACAGTTACCCATGCTGTGCCGTTCCAATATTGCATTTCCCCAGATTGGGTTCCTGTGGGTACGCTGGGGTCGGTTTCGGTAATGCCACCTGTAACCGTTTCCGCCGTTTTTGAATGTAAAGCATACGGTACACTTAATAGCTGACTTGTTCCTGCAATAGTATATGTTTCCCCGCCGTTAAGATCTGTTTCGGATTTCAGGAAATAAGGGCCGTTTGCCCAGTCGATGGTGGTAAAATCGCCCGACACCACTATCCCGTTTCCTATTTCTAAAGTTACCAATCCATTGGTATTAGTACTTGGAGATTGTCTTTCGATGTAAACTGCAGTGCCGCTTGGACTACCTTGTAAGATGCTAAGTTGCATCCCAATCGAATGATTGGACAGAAAATTCCCGTTTGCTTCTCGAATTACTGCTTGATAACTCATTTGTTCGGGGCTTTGTGCCCAAAGTGTTGCTGTTAAAAACACAACTGATAAAATGGTAATTATTTTTTTCATTGAACAATCCTCCTTAATTTTTTATTACTTTAAATGTTTTTACTTCTGTATATAATACTATTACTTTTTAGACCATTCGCTATCGGTCTTAAAAGCGGCAGTAATATAGCCCTGCGGAACAGGGTGTTTAAGTGTCAAAGTGTCAAATCGTTTCGCTTTTCAAAGTGTCTAATCCTTAATGCAGCGGACAGATAAGCCGTATCCACGGCCGTAGCTGATCATATTGGCATTGCTACTGTTGAAGCACAGGAGTATGACGCTGGTACCATCTACCGTACTCGACCAATAGTAGGCGTTGGTACCCGCACTGCTGAGCACGCCATTGCTGTCGTCTCGGCCGCCGGGCACGGGCAACTTAAGCGGAGAGGCAAAAGCTCCGGCTGCATTGTTGCTACTCCAACTTGCAAGCTCGGCTTCCCATTCGGCTCTGGTTGGTATGCGGTAACCACTTGGGCAAGGATTGTTGATGCCGCTTACACCCTGCCAAAGGTTGTCGTTTTGCGGGTTGCGCCAATCGTCAGGGAAACTGATACTGGTTATAAAATAGCCATGCCCGGGGGTATCGCTTGTTGCCAATGTAGATGTTGTACCCGATGTACGGCTTTCGTGACCGTCTGCTGCACGTCCCCACTGGTACAAATCGCCATAAGCAAGGGCATCGGTGCTACTTATTGCCACTTGTGAGGCGCCAAGGTTACGGTCCATCCAAATTTCACCGGTGGTGGGGTTGGTAACATTTTGTGGAGGAGGTGCTCCGCCTACCCATGTAGGCACGCCTCCAATCATTTGTAGCGTTGCTCCTTCGTTTGCGGTAGCTGCAACAGTTACCCATGCTGTGCCGTTCCAATATTGCATTTGTCCAGATTGGGTTCCTGTGGGTACGCTGGGGTCGGTTTCGGTAATGCCACCTGTAAGCGTTTCCGCCGTTTTTGCATGTAAAGCATAGGGTACACTTAATAGCTGACTTGTTCCTGCAATAGTGTATGTTGCCCCGCCGTTAAGATCTGTTTCGGATTTCAGAAAATAAGGGCCGTTTGCCCAGTCGATGGTAGTAAAATCGCCCGACACCACTGTCCCGTTTCCTATTTCTAAAGTTACCAATCCATTGGCATTAGTGCTTGGAGATTGTCTTTCGATGTAAACTGCAGTGCCGCTTGGACTACCTTGTAAGATGCTAAGTTGCATCCCAATCGAATGGTTGGACAGAAGATTCCCATTTGCATCTCGAATGACTGCTTGATAACTCATTTTTTCAGGGCTTTGTGCCCAAAGTGTTGCTGTTAAAAACACAACTGACAAAATGGTAAGTATTTTTTTCATGTAACAATCCTCCTTAATTTTTTATTACTTTAAATGTTTTTACTTCTGTATTATCCTGAAAAACTTTTATAAAATAGGTTGCCGGAGCATATTTATTCATCGCAATAGTGGTTTGATTCCCAACTATTTTTTCATTATGTAAAAGTTTTCCTTGCATATCAAATAATTGAAATCTTAAATCGGTAATTTCTATATCTTTAATTTCCAATGAAAGATAATTAGTTGCAGGGTTCGGGTATACCGAAATGGAAAGAGTTATGCCCTTCGCTTCTTCGATTTCTGTGATTACCGAAATTTCATATGGCTGCTGCACACCTTCCGCTACTGATCCGTTGATGCCGACTGGACTATGGTATGAATCCTGTCCGACGGAATAACTCACCGAGCCACTAGAGGAAACAGCATTTCCGCCGGTGGAATTAACGCTTTCTTGTGCTTGTAGTCCTGTTAGTCCAAGTCCTAACAAGAGTATGGCACTTAATTTTAATCGCTTGTGTCTCATTTATGACCTCCTTTTTTAATCGTGAATATTCATTTATGTGTCTGGGTTTCTTCCAATGAATGCTAACGGTTCCGGCTATGAGCAGTGCGGGATTGCGGGCGATTTTCTGTCAAGTTACACGAAAAGTTGAAGTGGTCTACAACACTTCGCATACCCACTGAAACCCTTATGGCATTTACACTTTGTTAGCATTTGTTTATTTTTTTATCTTCGTCAATTTAACATTAAATGCCTTTATAATTTTACCAATAGAATTGTACCCAAGAGACTTGTTTTCAAAGTACTTATTCACTATATATTTTTCCTTATTGTCTGGGAGCAGTTTAATAAAAGCATAGATTTGCTCCCAAGTCAAGCGGAAAAATTTCCTTTCTGTTGTTTCAATTATATGCTTACCAAAGGTTGCTTCAATGTCTAATTCTCTGGATTGCATTACCAAACTATAAAATTCAAAGTCTACATTAAGTTTTTTTGCCATCCAACTTCCAATCAACCAAAACCGCATTAATTCATATCTTTTTTCCTTTTCAGCAACAGTTTCATAGTCTGATTTGAAGATTTGTTGAAACAATCTATCCCCGCCAGTTTCGTATTTTTTTCTGTTTTGCGATTCGCTTGGTGTAGTTTCGTTTTTTGCTGTTAACTTTGCTTCTATGAAATATAATACTTTGTTTGTCCGTATTATAATATCAGGTTCAGAGCCTCTTTTGATTTTCTCACCAAATTCCTCACGTGCTTGATTCAATAATGTCCAGCCAGATTTTTCTTTTGGTGAATATGACCATAAAATCAATTCTGTGTCTTTAATTTCTTTGTTTGATAATTGAGAAAGAAAATCTGGCAGGAGTCCTTGTTTGTCGAGAAACCTAAACACATTCCAAGTTAAAGCATCTTCACTGTTATCCCTTGAGATACGGCTTTCTCTCTTTACTTTTTTTATTTCTTCAAAAAGTAGGTTGTCTGAATTGTCAAACCACAATAAATTTTCTTTCTCTGTTTCGTACTCAAACGTCGAAGGAGATATATAAATCTTGTGAGTCGGGCATAAGTATGTCTGCTCTCGTTTGAATGAATTTCTTTGTCGGTCAACTTTCACAGAACAACCTTTAACTGGGCACTCAACTGAATTAATGTCTGTTTTTATTGTGGTTTTTAAATCTTTCAGTCCGTACATAGAAGTTGTCTGTTTTGTCTTTTTAAATAAATGCTAACAGGTTATTTACACAACAAATATAACACTTTCGTAAATACAAATCTTATAACATTCGTAAATAAAATTTTGTATTTATGATAACTTAATGATAATAAACAATATAAAAAATAATTTTGTTTTTTTTTAAAAATATTTACGAATGTTGCCTCTCTTTGCAATTGCACCATAATTATGAAGCAATGAACATATAATTGTGTTCCTAGCGTTCCGCCTTCCTAAGAATTTCAAGACTCATCCGTAGAATTTCTTCAATTCCTGAACCATGGTTGATGATATTCTCTAAAATTTCGTAATTTTGCGATTGTGTAAAATTCATTGTTTGTTTGTTTGTTTTTGCTTTACAAAAATATTAAACTTTGAGTTTTACACACTTTTTAGGATAGTATCGAATAATTCGTTCTATTCAACAAATCGGGCGAAGAAAAACTTTTACGAAGCAATTATTTCCCTAGGAGGAAGATGGCGGGTTGTTTGTGCAAATCCGTTTTTATTTTTTTCCATTTGGAGATGGTGGCGGAGATTATTTGCTCTTCCGGGGTCGTGAGGTTGAGGGCTACGCACAGCTTGGTATCGGGGCGACAAGTATGAAGAATCGATTGCAGTAGTTGATTGTTGCGGTAAGGCGTTTCAATAAAGATTTGTGTTTGCCCGCTTTTCAACAAAAGAGATTCGAGGAAAAGGAGTTGCTTTTCGCGGTTCTGTTTGTCTATCGGCAAATAGCCGTTAAAGGAAAAATTTTGTCCGTTTAATCCGGAGGCCATTAGGGCTAAAATAACGGAATTGGGACCGATAAGAGGCACCACACGCATGCCGATTCTGTGGGCTTCAGCAACAACAATATGCCCGGGATCGGCCACGCAGGGAGTTCCCGCATCGGACAATAATCCGATATTTTTTCCCGCTGCCGCATGCTCTCTCAAAAAATCCAACGGATTGACCTCTTTACGATAATCTTTAAAAGAGAAAAAGGCAAGGTTGTCGATGGGCGTTTTCATGCCGCATTTGAGCAAAAAACGACGGGCGGTACGAATATCTTCCACGAAGAAAACTTCAATGGAAGACAACAATTCTGCATTCAAGGGAGGAAAAAGGGCTGAAAAATCCTGTTCTCCAAGTGGCGTTGGGATTAAAAAAAGTGCAGGTCCCGTCATTGGCTTACTCGACATCATTTAAGGCTTTGATTCCGGGGAGTTCAATTCCTTCGAGATATTCCAACATGGCACCGCCGCCGGTACTGATGTAGGAAATAAAGTTCGACAATCCGTATTTGCTCACTGCTGCGATGGAGTCGCCGCCGCCAATCAATGAAAAGGCACCGGACATGGTCGTAACGGCAACGCAAAGTGCCATAGATTGAGTTCCGAATCCAAATTTATCGATTTCGAACACACCTACGGGGCCATTCCAAAGAATCGTTTCAGAATCCTTAATTATTCGGGCAAATTTCTGAATGGTTCGTGGACCGATATCAACACCTTCCCATCCGTCGGGAATATGATTCTGGGTTGTAATGTATGTATTTGCATCTTCAGAGAACTTGTCGGCACAAATATTATCGATAGGAAAATAGAGGTCAACGCCTTTCAAGTGTGCTTTGGAAACAATCTCTTTCGCCATGTCCACCATATCGGGTTCAAAAATCGAATTTCCGATTTTAACGCCTAACGAATGGAGGAAAGTGTAGCTCATTCCACCTGCGATGATAAGACTGTCTACGCGATCAAGAAGATTCAATATAATATTCAGTTTGGTGGACACTTTAGAACCTCCAATAATTGCAGTAAATGGAGATTTTGCATTAGACAGCACTTTTTCGAGATTCGTAACTTCTTCATAGAGAAGATATCCGGCATAACTTTGGGAGGGGAAAAATTTCACGATGGTGGCAGTAGAGGCATGTTCACGATGAGCGGTACCGAAAGCGTCATTGACATATACATCTCCAAGGCGGGCAATTGCTTTGGCAAACTCCACGTCCCCTTTTTCTTCACCTTTGTGGAATCTAAGATTTTCGAGCAGTCCGACATCGCCGGGTTTCAGAGCATTGACTTTCTTTTCAACATCATCGTTCAGGACATCACCGAGAAAAATCACATTTTTGCCCAACACTTCGGAAGAGCGTTTGATAATATGCTCGAGAGAGAACTTTTCGTTGGCTTCTCCTTTGGGACGGCCGAGATGAGACATCAAGATGGCAATACCGCCGTCATTGACAATTTTGCTTACTGTTTTTTTAGTTCTTTCGATACGGGTAACGTCAGTTACTTCAAATAGATCATTGAGCGGAACATTATAATCGACGCGAACTAATACTTTTTTCCCTTTAAAATTTTCGTTATCTATATATTTCATAATTTATTCAATTTAAAAAATTAACATTTGCTTGGTGCCCGAAACAAGACTCGAACTTGCACAACCGTTCGGTTACTACACCCTGAATGTAGCGCGTCTACCAATTCCGCCATTCGGGCTAAAATTGAGGTTGCAAAGATACAAAAAAAAATATCACAGCAACGCACATTATGAATCTATCATAACGAGGTATCAAAGAGCATAATGGTTAGTCGAAGAGGGCTAATTGTTCTCCGGAATCATCCTCCTCGGAGCGTTGTTTTTTAGTTTCTTTACGAGGTTCAATGATTTCAAAAATCTCTTTGGCGACCTCTTCATCAATAGATTGGGGTGCCGATATTTCATTATCTTGGTCTAAATCTTCGATTTCTTCAACTTCATCAATTTCTTCGGGCTCATCATAAGGCAATGGTTCAGCAAACTTCACCTTCTTAATGGCTGGTTGATTGATGCGTTTTCCTTTGGCTTTCACACTCATCACATCAACATAATCTGCCACGGAGATAATTTCTTCGGAGAGCTCTTTCTGATTTTTCAGTTGGTATTTAATCTGCATTTGAGGCAGGTAATCCAGTGAAACGTCAATGAGGTGAAATTCTTTCCCTTCGGGAAGAAAATCGATGATCTTTTCAGAGAAATCGGGGATAAATCTTTTGATAAAGTATTTTTCCTCTTTTTTATTCCAATAGATGGCGGTCAGAACTTTTTGAGGGTTATATTTTTGAATCAGGATTAGATTATCCTCAAAATGGGTAATGAGATCATACCCGGTTGTTCTGTAGTATCCGGACTGATACACGGATAAAATCTTATCATTATTTTTAAAGGAGCCAAGCAGGGTTCCCCGTTCTTCGACATTAAGTTTCATAACCGTGCTATCGAAATAGACGTGTATGGCGCTGAGCGTCGAGATTCCTTTTTCGCTCATTTCTATTTTTCTTACTGCATTTCGGGAGAGAATATTTCCTTGCGACGCTCTTCCTTTGATGGCTATAGAGCTGAAATCGAATTCGAATTGTAGTTTTTTCAACTTCGGTTTTGCTTTGAGGAAGACTTTTATTTTTTCGGCCTCTCCGTTGGGGTTAGAGGTAAAATAGAGCACTTTGGAACCGCTTTTTCCTTTGGTCAGGTCGTATTCTTTATCGCGGGTCACGCCGCCAACCGCAAATCTTTTGACCATTGCATTTCCATTGGGACCGTCGGAATAAACCATATTATAAATGGTTCTGTCGTCATTTCTTCTAAAGACAGCAACATACAGAATATTGGAGCCAATAAACTGTTTTTCGGATACTTTCGATACTACAAACTTTCCATTTTCGCCAAATACAATAATTTCGTCAATATCGGAGCAATCGCAGACGTACTCAATTTGATCGTCACGTTTCAGGTTGGTTCCTACGAAGCCCTCTTTTTTATTGACATATAATTTTTGATTGGCGACGGCCACTGCCGTAGCATCAATCGTATCGAAATTTTTAATTTCCGTTTTACGTTCTTTCCCTTTCCCGTATTTTTTCTTAAGTTCTGTAAAATAGCGAATCGTATAACCAATAAGATGTTCAAGGTGGTTGCGAATCTCTTCTATATCGGTTTCGATGCTGAGAAGTTGTTCTTCCGCTTTTTTGATATCGAATTTAGAGATTTTGCGAACCGGTTTTTCACATAACTTAAGCACCATGTCGCGAGTAATCTCCATTTTGAGTAATTTTCGATACGGGTCGAAAGCTTTTTCAATATTCACAATTTGATTTTCCCATGTTTCGGTATCTTTCTCCAATTCTTTATAAATTCGTTGTTCAAAGAAAATCTTCTCTAAGGATACCCAATGCCACTGTTCTTCCAATTCGCGAAGTTGTATTTCGAGCTCTCTTTTAAGGATGCTGACGGTATTCCGGGTATTAATTTTAAGAATATCTTTGACTGAAAGGAAGGCCGGTTTTCCGTCGTGAATAACGCAAGCATTAGGCGAATAAGAAAGTTCACAGTCAGTAAAGGCATAAAGGGCATCAATGGTTTGGTCGGGAGAAACACCGGGTTGTAAATGAAGAAGAATTTTAACACTTTCTGCCGTATTGTCGTCAATTTTCTTAATTTTCAGTTTGCCGTTTTCTACGGCATTGGTAATTGACTTTTTAGATTCCTTAATTAACTTCGCAGTATTGGTGCCGAAAGGAATTTCGGTAATCACCAAAGTTTTCTTATCAAGAATTGTAATTTTGGCACGATTTCTAATTCTTCCTCCGCGGGCACCGTCGTTATATTTACTCACGTCGATAGCGCCACCTGTCGGAAAATCAGGATAGAGTTCAAAATCTTTTTTTTCCAGAATAGCGATAGAAGCATCAATAAGTTCCAAAAAATTGTGGGGTAAGATTTGGGTAGATAATCCCACTGCAATTCCTTCAACGCCTTGGGCTAAGAGAAGCGGAAATTTAACCGGTAATAAAATAGGTTCTTTATTTCGGCCGTCGTAGGACAATTGCCAATCGGTAACTTTAGGATTAAAGACAACTTCGATGGCAAATTTAGTGAGGCGTGCTTCTATGTAACGGGGAGCGGCACTCGGGTCGCCGGTAAAAATATTTCCCCAATTTCCCTGCGTATCAATCAGTAGACCTTTTTGGCCGAGTTGCACCATAGCATCCCCGATAGAGCGGTCTCCGTGGGGATGGTACTTCATAGTATTTCCAACGATATTGGCAACCTTATTGTAGCGACCATCTTCCAATTCATCCATCGAATGGAGAATTCTTCTTTGCACAGGCTTCAGTCCGTCAAATACATCAGGCAACGCACGGTCAAGAATCACATAAGAAGCATAATCCAGAAACCACTTCTCAAACATACTTTGAACATGGATAATTTTATGTAAATTATATTCTTCCGATGGCTCTCCTCCGGTTACGGGTTCAATTTGATTCTTTTCATCCATAACATCTTTCTCGTCTTCCATGTTTTTGGGAATTTTGGGGTAAGGTCTGTATTAAATTTAGACAATAAGGAATTAGGTTCTCTTTTTGAAGTTGCAAAGATACAAAAAAAGGTTTTGAAAGTATTACCCGTAAATATGGGGAAACTTTATTTTTTTCAAAAATTATACACAATAATACAAAGTAAATCTGCTTCTTGAATTAAGAATATTTTATTTCAAGTATCTGCGGGAAAAGATATTATACTTCAAAATAGAATAAATAGCCCTAAAACCATCTTTCCATCCTATTTTCTTTCCTTCTTCGTAGGTTCTTCCATAATAGGAGATCCCAACTTCGTAGATGCGAATATTTTTAAAACGGGCAATTTTGGCGGTTACTTCGGGTTCGAAGCCGAATCTGTTTTCAATAAAATATATAGACTTAATAATATCGGCACGGAAGAGTTTGTAACATGTTTCCATATCCGAGAGATTCAGGTTGGTAAACATATTAGATAATCTGGTTAAAAATCTATTCCCAATGGAGTGCCAGAAAAAGAGAATTCTATGTGGTTTCCCGCCCATAAATCTGGAGCCGTAAACCACATCAGCGAAGCCATCCACAACGGGTTTAAGAAGTAGGTTATATTCTTGAGGGTCATATTCCAGGTCGGCATCCTGCACAATAATATAATCACCGGAAGCTTCATCAAATCCGCGGTGGAGTGCTGCCCCTTTTCCCATATTATAAGGTTGAGCAAAATACTTCATTTCCACTTCGGGATGTTCTTGGATATAGCGTTCAATAGCTTGTTGGGAGCTATCTTTGGAACAATCGTTCACTAGAATAATTTCTTTCTTAAAATCTGCAATCAACTTCACTGCCAAAATTTTATCAAGAATCAGGTGGATCGTTTTTTCTTCATTATAAACCGGAATAACAATAGATAATTTCATGGGATTGTAAAAAATGATTAATCAAAATCGGGTTTCTTTTGTTGCTGTTTTTGTTCTTTGTTTTCGCAACCGGTAGCAGGGTCTCCGGTAAATGCCTGGGGAACCTGAAAATGCATCCCAGGATACTTTTCGGGATTTTCCAACATTTTACTATACGGTAAATCTTTATCGTTGTAGCATTTTTTCATAAAAAGGGCAAACACGGGGAGGGCAGTACGTGCTCCCTGTCCTAATGAAATGGAACGGAAGTGAGCGGCTCTGTCTTCGCAGCCGACCCAGACACCACAAGTCAGCACCGGAGTATATCCCACAAACCAACCATCGGATTGGTTATCGGTAGTTCCGGTTTTACCGCCGAGCGGAAATGAGAGTTGGTATTTATTCCCGCGCAAACTCCATCCGGTTCCATAATCCACTACTCCTTGCATCAACCGAACCGTTTTAAAAGCGGTAATCTGATCAATCGCTTCATTTGTCTTCGGAGTAAAACTTTTAATCACATTTCCCTCCTTATCGCAAATTTTAGTAATAAAAGTAGGTTCCACATAGACTCCTTGGTTGGGAAAGCAATTAATGGCACCCACTTGTTCGTATAATGTAAGTTCGCATGCGCCAAGACATATTGCCGGCACTTCGGGAATTTCACTAGTCATCCCCATTGCCCGTACCAGTTGAATCACCGACTGCGGTCCGTATTGTTTCATTAGAAAAGCGGACACCTGATTAAGTGAGTGGGCAAGAGCTTCTTTCAAAGGAAGCATTTGTCCCTCTTTATGATCACCGGAATTTCGGGGAGTCCAAGAAGCAATAACCCCCCAATCACCGGGAGAGAATGTAACCGGCACATTAGGAACTAAAGTACATGGATCATACTCTCCGTTTTGCATGGCAACCGTATAGACATAAGGTTTGAATGTCGAACCCACTTGACGTTTAGACAGCTTCACATGATCAAATTGAAAATATCTATAATTAACACCTCCTACATAAGCTTTTACATAGCCTGTATTAACATCCATCGCCATAAGACCACAATGCAAAAAAGACTTCATATAACGAATTGAATCCATTGGAGTCATCACGGTATCTTTCATTCCTTTCCATGAGAAAACTTTCATTTTTACAGGTTTGTCGAATGCTTGTCTGATCTCCTTTTCGCTACGGCCGGCCGCTTTCATCATTTCATAACGGTCTGAACGGCGCATGGCAGAGACTAAAATCTGTTCCGTTTCCTCCTCGGAGATTCTGAAGAAAGGTGCATTTTTACGTCCTTTCCAATGGTCAAAAAACATTGGTTGCAAATACTCGCATACATGTTCAAATACTGCCTCTTCAGCGTATTTTTGCATTTTAGAATTAATAGTCGTATAAATTTTCAATCCATCTTTATAAATATCATACAATGTTCCGTCTTCTTTCGGATTGTTCTTACACCAATTATTCAGATACAATCTAAGATATTCTCTAAAATAAGTAGCTTTTCCGGAGATATGAGTTTGGGTGGAAAATTTAGAAATATCAATGGGCATTGCTTTGATGGAGTCATAAACCGGTTCCGTAATAAAATCGTACTTTTTCATTTGGTTCAGAACCGTATTTCTTCGATTAATAGCATTTTCCGGATTCCTGCGGGGGTTATACCTCGTCGGTGCTTTCAACATTCCCACAAGCAAAGCGGACTCTTCAACAGAAAGATTGGCAGGGATTTTGTCGAAATAGGTTGCTGCTGCAGATTTTATTCCCAGTGAGTTGCTCCCAAAATCCACCGTATTAAAATACATGGCAAGGATTTCATTTTTGGAATAACTTCGTTCCAATCGAATAGCCACTACCCATTCTTTTAATTTTGTTATAATTAATTTACCGAGGCCGGCATTAGGGTCACGGGGAAAGAGATTTTTGGCTAATTGTTGTGAAATAGTACTTCCGCCTCCTTTATGACTGAAGGTCATCAATCCACCCATAACACGAACCAATGCACGTGCATCAACCCCGGAATGTGTGTAAAAACGCACATCTTCGGTTGCAATGAGTGCTTGAATCAGATTGGGAGACAATTCCGAATATTTGCAGTTAGATCTGTTTTCAATGTAATATTTTCCCAATAATTCTCCATCTTCAGAGTATACTTCCGTTGCCAGATTAGTTTTCGGATTTTCGAGATCCTCAAACGAAGGCATAAACCCCAACCAACCTTGTGCAATGAGGAAGAAAATCAAAAAAAGAATCGAAAATATTACAGAATAACAGATCCAGAAAGGTTTAATCCATTTAGAGCGTTCTGTTTTGCCTCTGCTTTTGTTTGAAACACGGCTTCCGTATTTATTCATCATTTTCTATTATTTTAAGAATATAAAGAATCAAAAATTACGTTTTCTGCAAAAATATATATTTTTTTAATAAAGAATCAACATATATCATAAGCGCTCCACACTCCATCATGAAAGCCCATAAGAGATTTTACTCCGCATTTGATTAATTCTTCGACAGCTTCTTCATAATAAAGCGGCAATTCAGAAGAAAGATGTGCATCACTGCTAATAAGAAAGGGAATCTCCATTTGCACTGCTTTTTCTATCACGAATGAGGATGGATAAAAAGAATCACAACGCCCTTTATACAACCCCCTGGAATTAATTTCAACAATAATATTATTTTTCTTAATTAAAGATAGGGCATGAAAAACGAGATCCCGATACCAAGATTCCTCTTCTGAAAAAAATCGATTTTGATTATGCATTTTAATTTTATCCAAATGAGCAATAATATCGAATTTTTCAACTTCAATCATTTCAAAAGTTTGTTCCCAAAAGGCGGTTACTGCTTTTTTAATATCCCCCTTAAAGAATTTTTCCAATCCCGAATCATAGATTTCTCTTTTAGAACCATCTATAAACCAGAGTTCTTCCATTAAATTATTTCCAACTAAATGAACTCCTCCGATGATATAATCCAAGTAATATTTATCTTTAAAGTAGGAAAAGGGCTTAGAAATTCCGGGAATAAAATCACATTCAAGTGCTTTAAACAATTGGACCGAAGGAAATTGCAATTTAAGATCTTCAATTTCTTGAATATAAGTTGGGATATGGTTTTCCCGAATAGCAAAATCATTTCTAAAATCTATAGGGGCATGGGACGAAAAGCCCAAGTGATCGAATTGAAGTTCGGTAGCTTTCCTGACAAATAGAGCCATGGGTTCTTTACCATCACAATAGGTGGAGTGTGTATGATAATTACATTTCATTCCAAATCAGGTTTTACTGTATATTGAGTTGAGTCAGCCACCACATCGAATCCGTATTGAGTTAAAAACTGTACTTGTACCGAATCGAAAAACAACTGGGCGGCTTGAATTTTCAAAATTGCACTATTTTCAATGCTATCCAATTGATCAACTTTCTGTTTATCATATTTTATGAGCAGCTGTTCATCTAATTCAAGAATAGTTTTTCCTTCTTCCTTAAGCATCTGATCCGTCACTGTTAAAACATGCAATAATGCTATATGTAAAGTGTTATCTTCATGAAAATTTCCCAATTTTTTAAGTGCTTCTATTTGTCGGATAGTTTCGTCTTGAGCTTTTTTATAAAACTCTGTTGTAGAATAATTTCTATAACGTGTAGACTGGAAAAAACTGTCTAATTGTGTAATAGCACGATTTTGGATAACAATTACAGAATCGCAGTATTTATCGGCATCTTTTCCTGATTCAGATGAGTTACAAGCATAAAACATAAAACTCATTAAAATCAAAATCCCCACTGACAATTTTATATTCATACTATTTACATTTTTAAAAATTCCAATTCTGCAGACTTACCCTACTACTCTTTCAATGTTGGCGCCGAGTTGGTTCAATCGTTGTACAAGATTTTCGTAACCGCGGTCTATTTGTTCCACATTTTGAATTCTACTGACCCCTTCGGCGGAAAGTGCTGCGATCAGAAGGGCTACTCCTGCACGGATATCGGGAGAAGCCATGGTCGTTCCTCTCAAATTATATTTGCGATCAAGTCCTATAACCGTTGCTCGATGCGGGTCACATAAAATAATTTGAGCTCCCATTTCTTGAAGTTTATCGACAAAAAAGAGTCGGCTTTCAAACATTTTTTGATGTATCAAAACACTTCCTTTGGCTTGAATTGCCGTAACCAATGCGATACTTATTAAGTCCGGAGTAAATCCCGGCCATGGAGCATCGTAAATGGTTAGGATGGAACCATCCATATTGGTATCAATTTCATACATTTCATGTTTCGGAATATAAATATCGTCTCCTTGCCGTTCTAACCGAACACCCAATTTAGAAAAGATGTACGGAATAATACCAAGTTGGTCAAAAGCGCAATTCCGGATTGTTATTTCGGAGCGGGTAATGGCAGCCATTCCTATAAAACTACCAATTTCAATCATATCGGGCAGGATTTTGTGCTCACAGCCCGATAATTCTTCAACACCTTTAATGGTCAACAAATTTGAACCAATGCCTGAAATATCAGCTCCCATGCTGTTGAGCATTTTACATAATTGAGTTACGTATGGTTCACAAGCGGCATTAAAGATCGTGGTTTCTCCCTTTGCGAGCACGGCCGCCATCACAATATTTGCGGTCCCGGTAACAGAAGCTTCATTCAGAAGAATATAAGTTCCCCGAAGCGGGTTAGCGGACAATTCAAACATATAGTGATTCGGTTGTTTGAGTATCGCCCCAAGTTGGGAAAATCCCTCAAAGTGGGTTGTCAGAGGACGTCTGCCAATCTTATCACCACCGGGCTTTGAGGTATATGCTTTACCAAATCTTCCTAACAATGGACCCAATAACATAATAGAAGCCCGAATCGAAGCAGAGGTATTAATAAACTCTTGAGTTTGCAAATAATCAAAATCTATTTTATCCGCTTGAAATCGGTAGGTATGCTCATCTATTTTCGTAACCTCAACGCCCATTGAAGCGAGAATTGAAATCAATCGTTGTACATCTAAAATTGCAGGCACATTTGAAATGACAACAGGATCTTTCGTCAGTAACACGGCACATAGCACTTGCAATGCCTCATTTTTAGCTCCTTGGGGTGTAATTTCCCCGTGTAATGCAGTACCGCCTTCTAAAATAAATGAACTCATAATTTAATTTAATTAACTGATTAATAAATATTAATGAGGAATCACCAACGGGAATTCATAATCAAACTCCATGCGATAAGGCGCCCCAAGAATATTGGATAGGAAATCTATATATTGGTCGGTAAAATAAAATTCATTTGCGTTATAATAATCTTCAGGGAGAGGAAAATTGCCGATATTGCCCATTTCAATAGCACTGGTATGGTACTCTTCGAGTTCGGAATAAGGAACAATATTTTTCATCACGGGCATTTTCCCATAGTCAGCTCTCAACAAAAGGTCTACTACCTTATCGGCGAGCGTAGAAGTTAATCTGCGATCATATTCCGAGCATTTTCCGGCACGGGGAATATATCCTGAAATTTGTCCCCGGGCTTCGATACCGGTTCTTTTGGAAATTTCGGAAGCAATTACCCCACTGATTCCTCCGAAGCGAGGATGTCCATATTCATCTAAATCAGGACTGGCATAGACCATATCCAACGTTTGTTTTTCCTCGTTCCACCAACGAACGCCTTCCGAAACTGCAATAATCAAACTTCGTTTGGGAGATCTCATATATTTTTCCTTGACAAATTCGAAAAAGAAATCCTTACGTTCTCTCGTCATTTCAACTTCAGGAATAAGGGCAACCTGTGCTCCTCCGAAAATGGCACTTCCTGTCAGCCATCCGGCATCTCTTCCCATCACTTCAAGAACCATAATTCGTTGGTGAGACTCATTGGTTGTGTGCAATTTCGCTGTTAATTTCTTAATGGCCAATGCTCCAGAAGGGAAACCGGGACATAGTACGGTTTCATTTTGTTGACCTCCATAATGATGCAATGTATGTGTCCGCAGGTCATTATCAATGGTTTTAGGGAAACCGATAACCGGAATTCCGTATTGCTCATACAATTTTTTGGCAGCCCCATTCGTATCATCACCCCCTATGGTTACCAAAACATCAATTTTATATCGTTCAATGTTTCTTAATATTTGTTCAGAACGGTCTTCTGTATTTTTCTTTCCCGGAAAAGGATTTGTTCTGCTCGACAAAAGGGCGGTTCCTCCATAAATTCCGTTATATGGAATATTTGTCAGATCAACCACATCGCCATTACCCAAAAGGCCTTTCCATCCACGTTGAATTCCGTACACTTTGAAACCAAGCATAGAGGCGCGATTCCGTACACATTCAATACTAGAATTAATAGCCGGGGTATCACCGCCACCGGATAAAATAGCTAATGTTTTTCCTGAAAAAAGTTTTTCCGTTCTCATAAATCAAGATTAATTATAGTCTAACATTAAATTAAAAATTCAAAAGAATTAATTGCCGAACACTTCCTCCAATTCCGTAGTCACTCTATGCTCGGGGAGCGTGCGAATATTGTCCTCTTCTTTTTCCATTTCCGCAAAGATTGCCGAAATTATCTCTTCAGACATATAACGATATAAATCATAGGAAATCGGAACAGAGGTCCTTTGGTAGTATGTTGAAATCGCATCTTCCCAATAGGCTTTCCCTCCATTGGCATTCATTGTATTTTCAATCTCGGTTTTAAGAGAGGATATTAGTGCCGTTTCTTTGTATAACTTCAAATAAGAAGTTGCGGAAATACTACTTCCATTCAAAATTTCATTAGGATCGGAAAATGAGATTGCCGTGATCGTAGAATTAAATTGCTGAGAGATTTTATTCCCGACAGTTTCAGCGGTACGATTCATTTTCAACACCAAGGAATCAATAATATCTTCATCCCCGTATTCAGCTAATGTATCAGCCATTTGATTAAGTCCTTGAGGTAAATTAATGTAATAACTTTCATTTTCATAAAAACCATCAGAAATACAGAGTTTATTGACCGCCGTATCCTTTGAAATTTTCAAACAACTTTTTAATGCATTTGATATTTTTTCATTGGTAAACATACTTTCAGCGAACTCATTGGTTTCGTCGTAGCAAGAAGAAAAAGCAACTGCAAGCATTGCAAATAAAAACAATCTGATTTTTTTCATTTTTTCACTAAATTATTGGGCAAAGATAGTTATTTTTGTCAAATGAAAAAAAAATTATTTCATTTTATTGACACTACTGATTCCACCAATAATTTTCTTAAAAAATTGGCAGAAGACAAGCTTTTATCTAACAATAATTTACCCGAATTTTATACAGTATACACCGCAGAACAGACTCATGGAAGAGGACAAGGAACAAACACATGGGAGAGTAGCCACGGAGCAAATATTTTGGCAAGCATCTACTTTACCCCCCCCCTTCCACCTGTATCTCAATTCATTTTTAATCAATATTTTTCATTAGCAATTCGAAAATTACTATTACGTTACCTTCCAAAAGTTCAGATCAAATGGCCTAATGACATTTATGTTGGCTCCGACAAAATTGGAGGAATTCTCATTGAACATTTTCTCGAAGGAGATTGTATTAGCAGGACTATTGCCGGCATAGGAATCAATGTTAATCAAGTTCAGTTCTCATCTTCCATTCCGAATCCGATCTCTTTAAAAATGATTACCGAAAAAAACTATGACACAAAATCTCTTTTAGAAAAATTTATTGATATACTCAAACAAGATTATCATTTATTAAACATACAAAATCATTTAATTTTAAAAAATGAATATTTAAATGCTTTGTATCAATATCAGGAGAAACATTTATATTTAATAAATGGTATAGAAACCATGAAAATTATCACAGGAATAGATTTATACGGTCGGCTTCTTTTAATGGATGAAAAGGGAAATATTTCATCTTTTGGATTAAAAGAGGTAAAGTTTTTGTGAAATGCAACTTTTTTTTATATTTTTGCGTCAAAATAAATCAGGGAAAAACATTTAAAAAAATCATTATGATACATCAATTTACAAAAAGTGCGGTTTTATTTTTTTTGCTCTTTGTAGCAGGCAGTATATACGCTCAAAATATGGAATTAAAGCCGGATCAACGGCTAATCGGAGTCATTGGGAATGAAAAATTGTCCCAAATGGAAGAAAGCGGTTCGTTCAAGATTGCTGTGTATAATTACTACTTGGATAACATGTACTATATTTCTGAAACAGAACCCGAAAACGGAATAAACCAAGGACTTATCTCTGAACTTCGCTTAAAAGACGGGACAGGAACATTTCAGGAAACGGCTGTTGTATTTGAAAACAAAACTTTTAATCCGTATTTATACGAATTAAATATTCCATACGATGAAACTATTTATTATGTGATAGAAGAAGGGAAAAAGTATTTTGTTGTTTATTCCCGTAAGACTTATGAAGAAAATTTATCTCGTTATTTGAATGATAATAAGATTATTATCAAATAAAAAAAAATTAGAAAATAAAAAATCCAATTATATTTTTTGAAAATAAAATTATGAAAATAAAAAAAATCTACATTTTCATTATTGGGATGCTAATGAGTCTCCCTATTTTAGTTCAGGCTCAAGCATATAACATGCCCTATCAAAGCAAACGAACAGTATCGGGATGTGGAATTATTATTTATGATAACGGAGGTGCAAATGGCAACTACCAAGCCAATAGCCGCGATACCATTACCATAACTTCTAATGATCCGCTTCATCCTTACGTACAAATCTTACTGCGTAGCGGTTCTGATATTGATCCTTCAGATACAGTTTATATTTATAACGCCGGAACTGCCAATCCGCAATATTTGGTATTAATGGGTAGTTTGAATGCTCCCTGGTGGAATTCAACCAACAACATTATCTTAGACAGTTGGTCTTTTCGGGCAAATTCACTCAATCCCGACAATGGAGCCGTTACTATTGTTTTAAAATCAAACGGGTCCACTCAATCAACCGGATTGGTGGTAGAAACTTCTTGTCATGAAGCTTGCCAACCCATTATGACCCATCTCGACCGAATCAATTGCGATCCTCCACTGATATTGGATCCATCGGACGGATATTATTATATGAATTTATGTCCTGATTACGCTGCAACTTTTGCGGTAGCATCTTCTGATTCCATATATACCGACAACAATCACATGTATGCACAATCTCATGCTACATCTACTTTTAATTGGCACATTGGGGATCTTGTTTTTGGAGGTGTCGGCGATAGTGTTTATTCAAGTACTTTTCCTCCCGGACGAGGAGTAGATGTTCGATTGGAAATTAAAGACTGGAAGAACTGCCCCTCCACAACCATCGACTACATCCGGGTAAGAGTTTCAGACAATCCGATTCGCCAAATTGACCGATTGGATGATGTTTGCTCCGGCCAAACTATTGATAATATTATTGTTGGATACGATTCAACCAGCATGATTACGTTGGATACCATTTCAAATACACAAACATCTTCCCTGACTTTTGATAGCTTATTGCACTTGCCCGACGGTCCGCGTTGTGAAGATTACGGACTTCCCCGTTGCTATGACGCTACGGTTTATTTTACCGATTTTCCCTTAGGAGCAACTATATCTTCCATTAATGACTTAATTTCAGTATGTTTCACAATGGAACATACATTTATTGGAGATATCACCATTGCATTGATTTGTCCCAACGGACAATCAGTAATGATGGAATCCCAAAACGGCGGAGGTACATTTTTGGGGGATGCCAATGACAACGATAGCGGCGCTCAGGTGTGTATCGGAAATCCTGCCAATGCAGGAACAGGATGGAATTACTGTTTTTCTCAAAATACGACCGAGGGATTTACATACGGGCCAAGTAACGGATACCTATATCAAGGGAATACCGTCTCTGTAAGTCAAGGTGTTGCAATTGACTCTTCAAATCGTGCGAATGGAACCAATTACTATCATCCGGTAAATTCTTTTTCAGGGTTAATCGGTTGTCCTCTTAACGGAGCATGGAGTATTGAAATCTGTGACCAATGGGGTATTGATGACGGTTGGATTTGGGAATGGGAATTAAACTTAGATCCATCTCTTATGCCACAACCTTGGGATTATACGGTAACGGTTGATCAAGTTCAATGGTCCGGAGATAATCTCATCCCTGTATCTGATACAGAAGCACAAATTGATGCAAGTGTTGCCGGAGATTACAACTATACCTTTACACTTATCGACAATTATGGATGTATCTATGATAGCACATTCACACTGACGGTCGTTCAAACACCAACCTTGAACCTTGGAGATGATGTTGGAATATGCGAAGGAACTTCTACAACTTTAAATCCGAATTACAACCATGGAAATACTAGTTATTTATGGAACACCGGAGCCACTACAGAAACAATTAGTGTTGATCAACCGGGCACTTTTGATGTAACCGTTACTACTTCAAATAATGGCCATACTTTAAATTGTGTAAGTTATGACACCATCAATGTCGATTTTTTCGAACAACCCGTTGCTAACTTCTCATCCAATAAATTAGCAGGATGCCAACCTTTAGACATTACATTGACAGATCTTTCTACTCCGGCTCTTACCTATATGTATGAATGGATTATTCTCAATGAAGCCAACGATACGGTTGCCACTTCCAACCAACGAAGCCCCACATTCAGACTCACTCGTTCAGGTTTTTATACCGTTTATCTTTTGATTATAAGTGCCGATGGATGTTCCGATGACACCACTATGGTTAACTATATTGAGGTTTATCCTCAACCCGATGCATCCTTTACTGTGACCTATATTGATAATTTAGTTGTTCCCGTAGAAGTAGAAAGCGATCCTAACATAATTGCTTCCACATTGGAAGATATTCCAATTGAATTTATCAATACTTCCGATGTTGATCCGACCGATAACCTTACATGGCATTGGGATTTTGGTGACGAAACTACTAGTACTGAAGCTAATCCTGAAGAACATCCCTATGAAAGCTGGGGAAATTATGAGGTTACTCTTTCCGTAACTAATGAAAATGATTGTTCCAGTTCTGTGACTTATGTCGTTATTGTAGAAGCTGAGTTGAAATTTACGAATGTACTTACTCCGAATGGTGATGGAAAAAATGATGTTTTTGCTGTTGAAAATATGAATCCTTACTTCTCCAATATATTATCCGTATATGACAGATGGGGAAAGAAGGTCTATGAAAAAGAGAACTATCAGACTTACATAAAAGAAGGCACAATTTACAATGAAAATGAAGGGTTTAACCCGTCAAAATTATCCGATGGTGTTTATTACTTCACTTTTATGTATGAGAGTTATGTAAAAGTAACCAAATATCATAGTTCGCTTACGATTATCAGATAAAGTAATTCAGAAGAGACAGGGGCGGACACATGACGAATGATGAATATATCTCTATACGGGGAGCGAAGGCGAATAATCTAAAAAACATAAATGTTGATATTCCCCGTAATCAATTAGTAGTTATCACGGGACTTTCAGGATCCGGAAAATCTTCTTTGGCTTTCGATACGTTATACGCTGAGGGACAAAGACGATATGTCGAAAGTTTGAGTTCTTATGCCCGCCAATTTATGGGCAAGATTTCCAAACCCGAAGTAGAAAGTATCAAGGGAATTCCTCCGGCAATTGCAATTGAACAACGGGTTATTTCTCGAAATCCTCGTTCTACAGTTGGCACAACAACCGAAATTTATGAGTATTTGAAGTTGCTGTTCGCTCGTATGGGCAAAACATACTCGCCCATAAGCGGCAAAGAGGTAAAAAGAGAAAATGTTGCTGATGTTATCTCTTTTATTAATGAACAGGCAGATGAGGCGAAAATTTATGTATTGGCTCCTTTTCATATCATTTCCGACCGTACCCCTTTCGAACAATTAGAAATTCTCAAAAAACAAGGGTACAGCAGGATTTTAATTAATAAAGAGATTACGGAAATTGACCATATCCTTATTGCCAAAAAACTAAATAAAAATGCATCAATCCATGTATTGATTGACCGATTCAAAAGAGCTAATATTTCAGAGCATCTGACTCGTTTATCCGACTCCATAGAGACTGCCTTTTATGAAGGGAAAGGAAAATGCACCATTCAAGTTGAAAATGGATCACGGATTCAACGCCACTTCAGTCATTTATTTGAGATGGACGGTATTCCATTTGAAGAACCATCAGTCAATTTTTTCGGTTTTAACAATCCTTATGGGGCATGCCCTACCTGTGGAGGTTTGGGACTCATTGACGGCATCGATCCCGACCTGGTCATTCCGGACAAGTCCTTGTCTGTATTTGAAGATGCCATTGCCTGCTGGAAAGGAGAAAAACTGCAAGAATGGAAGCAATATTTTATTAAAAAGGCCGTAAAAAAGGATTTCCCCCTCCATCGAGCCATTGAGCATTTGACAGATGAAGAATATCGATTGCTTTGGGAAGGAGATGAACAAAACGGAATCGAAGGAATTCGGCAATTTTTTAAATATGTAGAAAACAACATTTATAAAATTCAATATCGGGTTTTAATTTCACGATATCGTGGCCGCACCATTTGCCCTGATTGTTTGGGTACAAGATTACGAAAAGATGCCAACTATGTTAAGGTTAAAGGCAAATCAATTTCGGACATGCTGTTAACGCCCATTGAGGATCTCAGTCTCTTCTTTCAAAACTTTACCTATAAGAACTCAAATGAAGAATTTATAGGTCATCATATCATTACGGAACTCAAAAACAGATTGCAATTTCTTAATGATGTCGGATTGGGTTATCTTACGCTTAATAGACTTAGCCGAAGTCTGTCCGGCGGAGAATCACAACGTATCAATTTGGCGACTTCTTTAGGAAGCAGTTTGGTAGGCTCACTTTATATTCTCGATGAACCAAGTATAGGTTTACATGCACGCGATACCGAAAATTTGATTAAAGTGTTAAAACGGCTCCGTGATATCGGCAATACCGTTGTCGTGGTAGAGCATGAAGAAGAGATTATTCGTCATGCCGACTATATTATTGATATCGGACCAAAGGCGGGACGGTTAGGTGGAGAAGTTATTTTTCAGGGAAAATACGATGCTCTGATCAATGAAAAAAATAATCTGACGGCCTCTTATTTGCGTGGAATGAGCCATCCTGAACATGAAGACAGTTTATCGATTCCTATTCCCGAAAGAAGACGCACATGGAGAAATTATGTGGAAATTGTGGGAGCCAAAGAGAATAATCTTAAAAATATTACCGTAAAAATCCCATTGGATATTTTTGTGGTCATTACCGGAGTGAGCGGTTCGGGGAAAAGCTCTTTAATCAAAAACATTATGGTTCCGGCATTGCAAAGAATCATTACTGAGAAAAACGAAAAACCGGGAAAATTCTCCAAAATTAATGCCGATTTTTCTAAAATTAACGATGTGATTATGGTGGACCAAAATCCCATCGGACGTTCATCGCGTTCCAATCCTGTTACATACGTCAAGGCGTATGATGATATTCGCGAATTATTTGCAAGCCAACCCCTATCGAAACAACGAAATTATAAATCAGGATTTTTCTCTTTCAATGTTGCCGGAGGCAGATGCGAAGAGTGTGAAGGCGAAGGCGTCATTCATATTGGCATGCAATTTATGGCGGATGTGGACCTGATTTGTGATGAATGTCACGGAACCCGTTTCAAGGAAGAGGTTCTGGATATTAAAGTCCATGGACAAACCATTGCGGATATGTTACAGATGACCATTAATCAGGCAATTGAATTTTTCTCTACGCTTCCTAAAAAAGAAAAAATCATTGAAAATATTATCAATAAATTGATTCCTCTTCAAGAGGTCGGATTGGGATATCTCAAAATGGGACAATCTTCGTCAACTCTTTCCGGAGGAGAAGCACAACGTGTAAAACTGGCCTATTATCTGGCTCAGGGAAACCACCTTCAGAGCTCTCTTTTTGTTTTCGATGAACCTACTACAGGACTTCATTTTCATGATATTAATAAACTGTATCAATCTTTTAATAAACTCATAGAAAAAGGACATTCAATCATTGTGATTGAACATAATCCCGAGATTATTAAGTGTGCCGATTGGGTAATAGATATGGGCCCCGAAGGCGGAGAAAAAGGCGGCAAAATTGTGTTCGAAGGGACGCCGGAAGATTTGGTTCACTGCTCCCATTCCTACACCGGCAAGTATTTGGCAAAAAAACTTTAATCATAACAAAAAGAGGTCGAAATGACCTCCTTTTTCATCAATTCCATTAAGAATTTCTTTTATTTTTTCCAAAAATAGGGAATAAACTTGGGAACCTGTTTTTGGTATTCCTGATAAGCAGGATATTTGCCAACGCTGATTTCTTCTCCAAAAGCAGAACTGCCTTGAAAAAGGACAATTAGCAAGATCGCTCCGGCAATGGTCCAATTGAACACAGGAGCTCCGGCTGAAATACTGAAAATATAAAACGAAGCCCATATAGCTTGTTCCGCGAAATAGTTCGGGTGGCGACTCCATGACCATAACCCTTTATCCAAAAAGCCATTCTTATAAGGTTCGGGCAATTCCTGACCGGAACGAATCAGCGACCATTTTTTGCTTTGAAATCTCCAATGTTGAATGTCCGCTATCATTTCAAAAACAATAAAACCGAAAACCAACACGGCAGCCACAATATCTAACCATCCCAAAGAAGTATCCACAAATTGAAGTGCAATGAGGGAAGGCAACGTAAACAATAAAATCAGGAAATTTTGGTACAGACTAATAAAAAGTAAATTAAAAAACATCCATTTCCAACGGGGTTTAAATTCATCTTTTGCCCGCAGTACTTGCCATCTGTAATCTTCTTCCCCTGTCCAGAAACGCCATTGATACGCTCCTTTAAGGGCAAAATTTGCGGTGAGCCGAACGCCCCAAAAGGTAACCAACAATGCCATCAAAATCAAGCGCGGTGCAAAATCTCCATAATAAGCAACAATCCAAACATAAATTATAGGCAAAATACTCCATAACTTATCCACCTGACTATTATTGAGCGTCAATTCGCCCACCACAAAACAATATAAAGCTGAAAATCCCATGATATACAAAAGGATTTCTAGTACTTCCCCGGTAAAAGGATTTAGAGCAGGTCCGAAATAAGAATAAGAAACAGGAACTGCCAATAGAGAGAGTCCCAAAAGTATGGCCGTTGCAATTTTTTTCATAATGATCTTAATTTTAATTAATAGCTTATTTTAATACAAATTTGAAACAGTTATTTTTTTAAAAACTGCAATATTAAGCAAAATTATTTACATGGGCATCTAATTTTCATTCTAAAAAATCATGCCAAGGTTGAACTAATTCACATTATTCTTGTTACTATTGCAGAAAATATATTTTATAACTTCATAAATAATTAGATTAAGATGAATGAAAAAATGCAAAAAGAGATTAATGATCAGATAAATGCGGAATTCTGGTCAGCGTACTTATACTTAAGTATGTCATCATGGTTTACCGAAAAAAGATTAACAGGCTTTGCGAATTGGATGTATGTCCAGTATCAGGAAGAGGTCTCTCACGGCATGAAAATGTTGCGTTACATTCAAGACCGTGGAGGAAGCGTAAAACTACAACCGATCGAAGGAGTTCCCTCTGAATGGAAATCTCCCTCCGAAGCTTTCAAAAGCACTTTAGAACATGAAAAGATTGTTACGTCACGTATCAACAATCTTATGCATACGGCATTGGAAATTAAAGATTATGCGACCATCAGCTTTTTGAATTGGTTTATTGATGAACAGGTGGAAGAAGAAGCAGCTGCGGAAGAGATTTTCTTAAACTTGAAAGATATTGAAAATCATCCCGGAGCACTCCGCCAATATGACCGTGAATTTATCGGTAGAACTTTTGTTGATCAAACAATTACGCAATAAAAAGGAATCTTTAAAACATAAAAAAGGGAACTCCTAAAGAGTTCCCTTTTTTTTATGCATAAATTGAAAAAACTTACCTAAAGCTTCTTTTTCAGTTTTTGCATTCGTTCGTATTGCTGCAAAAATTGTGGAATATTATTCATATCAATTCGTTTATTCAGAATAATCTTTTTGGTTTTGTTTTCCATAATAAACATAGAAGGAGTTCCGGTTTCATAAATATTATACGCAGACATATAATCTACATTTGCTTTCATGCCACCGACATTGATCCATGGGAATTTTTTTTCTTTTAAATATTTTTTCCAACGATCAAGATCTTTATCTGCCGCGATGGCATAGACATCAAAATTACGCACCCCGGCAGTTTCCAGAGAATCGTATAATATCTTCAACTTCGCGGATTCTTTGTTACACGTAGGACAATCGGGATCATAAAACCAAATAATGACGTATGGTTTTGTAAGACTGTAGGAAGAGTACCAGCGATTAAAATCATCACTTTGCGCCGTATCGGGAATAATCATTTCCACAGCCGTTTTCCCAATCAAAATGGGCTCCAGATTTTTGACACGTTTCTCATATTTTCTCACCAAATCCTCATCCATCCACTTGCATTTATTTTGCATTTGGTTGTTTTTTACAATATGCACAAAAACCGCATCATGACCGATTACCTTACTCGACTCAAATTTATAGGAGAGCCATTCGAGGAAAAAACGATAAGACACTGAATCTTTGGCTGAACGATCAAGCACCATATCCACATATTTAGCAATGGTATCCGCTTCTTGGTAGTAGAGCACTTTGGTGAAATAATCATTAATCTTTGGCTCAAGTACCGGCGTATAGAGCAAACGACCATCGCCCAACTCTACATAATCCCAATAGTGAGTTCTGTAGTAAATTGCCTGAAAATTGGAATCGATGGTACCATCTTCTTTTTTAGGAGGATCCGGAACATGAATAGCTTTATAGGCACGTTGCATTTTCGAAAAAAGATAGTCCGGGTTGGCCGCAATCAATGCTTCTATAAAAGTTTCCATCTCCTTATTCAAATCGTCCATTTGCTTCGCATAAGTTGCAGCAAGCTCTTCATTCCCCTTTTTCTTTGCTTCGGCCCTGTTATTTCGAAGTTCTATTGCTTTTTTCTGACTTTCCACACTTTTTTGTTGAAATTTAAGTACTTCCACATTTTCGGGAGAATTAACAATAATCACATTTCTCACATCTCCTGACGTATCGCAGGTAATAGAAAAGTTTTGATTCTTTTCGATAATAAAATTCAAATAAGGTCTCTTATTTTGTCCTACTAACATATACAAACCTTCTTGATAAGGCGTTGCGGGGGCAAAAACATACTTTCCGGGAGCCGCAGGAGCCACCGAATCTTTCAAAATCAGCTTATCGCGAAAATGAACCGCCAGATAGACAATACTGTCCGAAGCATCTTTCACCAAAAAACGTAATTCCGTTTTGGGCGTGTCATTCCCTTTCTTCCCTTTTTGAGCATGGAGTAATCCGCCTCCCATTCCCAACAAAATCATTAATAAAACTACAATACTCTTTTTCATTTTTCCTTATTTTATTTATAAATTACTTATTTATGTTGTTCCATTAAACATCGAATATGTTCAAACGATATTTGCCGTGTCAAAATTGTATGATTCCGGTCCATCAGAACCAAATTAGGGGTCGTCATAATATCAAAATAATCAATCACATCATAATTGGGAAACCCTTTCTCGAAACTGACATTGATCCAATCCAAATGATACCGGTTGATAAAATCCGTCCATGCTTGCTCATCTTCGGTCAGGGCAACCGCATAGACTTCAAAATCGAGGCTATGTTTAAATTGGGAATAAAAATCTAAAAGCGCAGGCGTTAACTCCATACAAGTTTCACAATCGGGTTCCCAAAACCAAAGCAAAATATAAGCGGATTTCAAATCCTGCGTTCTGATCACCTTCCCTTCCCGATCATAAGCTTCCAAAAAAGGCACTTGTTGTCCGGGCAAAAGTTTTCGTTTACGCTCCATTTTTTTCCACGTAATTCTTTCATAATCAGGCGTTATAAAAGAGCACAACCCTTTGGCACAGTAACGATCATACAAATAAACCGCAACCGCATCGAGGTCATAATCGGTATGATAGCCGGCATATTCCTGAAATAATTTTTCAAGATAATAATCAAAAACCTCTTTGGTTTGAATCCCATCCAAAAACGCCGATATTCTTTCAATCAACGTATCCGATTGTTGGGGAAGCAGTTCCGTAAAATAGGAAAACACCTTTTCGGGAATCATGGGCACCCGCAATAGTCGTGCATCATTCACATCTATTCCATCAAAAAAATGCGACATTTGGTATTGATGTATTTGAATAGAATCAAGTTCCGGGGATGAAGGAACTTTCACGGGTTGCACGGCTTTTAAAAACTTAGACAAAAGCGTTTGGGGCGAAAGATCCGCATATTGATCTATAACAGAGGTTTCCGTAGGAAAGAAAAAAGACAAAAAAGCAGCTTTTTCCACTTCAAAAAAGAGTTGATTTTCGGGAGATTTTTTAATAACCCGCTCTTTCAACAACTTATCCGTTGAAGTAGCAATGGAAAAATGGCGACTTTGATCGATAATCAAATCCAGATAACGTTGTTGTGCTTTATTTTCAACCATATAAATTCCGGACGGAAGCGCTTTTTCTCCTTTAAAAATGGCCGTAGACTTTCCATTCACGGTGGCACTGTCCGCAATAAATTGCTTATCTCCGTAAGTTCCCACAAGATAAAGTATCTCATCGGGAACCTCTGAAATCGTAATTTGAATTTTATAGCCGTTTTTTTGCGAAAAACCCGGTAAAAAAAGAGTTAAAAGAATCGTTACAATGAAAAATTTGCGCAATGTCATACTCCTCCTTATACTTTAATAGTGCTGCAAAAGTACAATTTTTTTATAAAAAATGAAACCCAACATCAAGATAAAGATTTGCATTAAATTCGACTAAAAAAAATAGTTAACTGTTGATAAGTTTTATATGATCATGATTTTTAATTTCATTAAAAGTTGCAGCTGAATTTTGGGATTTTCTCGGTGGCCAAGGAGCATATACAAAGTTGCTCTATATTTTTGAAAGAATCGGTTTAGAATTAAGACCCGAAATTGTCACTTGCCCATGCACTAACAATATGAATAGGATTATTTTCATTCATTCTATTAGCTCTTCTAATTGATTTACCATCAATGTTAATCGTTTCATTTTCAATTTTTTCTACGAACGAATGCGTCCATTTAAGAAAACATTCTTCAAAATTAATGGAATCAAGAGCAGTGAAAAACCGCCTAAATGTATCACTACAAGAGATTCCATTTTTAAGATCTAAAAACTTCTTAAGTCATTCTTTTTTTGCCAATCCAAACTGATGGATATCTTCCCATGATTCTGCTTTACAAATCACATCACCAGTAGCAATGGAAATAATATTGATTAGTGGATGAAGTGTCTTTCTATCAATACGATGATCTTCAATTGCATTGAAAAAACTTAAAAAAATTTAAATCCATAATTTGCTTTATATAATTGATTAATAAGAAAATATACGATTTTTTCAATATAAAATAATATAACCATCTGATTGTTAATAGTTTATGTAAATTATTAACAACTATTTATCTCTCAATTAATTAAACTAATTTAATCTAATTTTATGAGCAAATTTGATTAATATGCCACTTTTTTAATGCTTTTGCCTTGTTTTTTTTCAAGATTAAAGCATAAATTGGAAAAAAACTATTAATTTTGTAAAAAAATTCAGATGACTCACATTTTCTCAAAAATATTAGATACTGCCATCAACGAAATTGCCAAATTACCGGGAATCGGTAAAAGAACAGCCTTGCGTCTCGCACTCCATATTAACCGATTGCCTTCAGAAGAAGTGGAGCAATTACTTAGTGCTATAAAAAACTTAAAAACGGAGCTCCATAGTTGTGAAATTTGCCATAACCTCTCTGATAATCGTATTTGTAATATTTGCAACAATAATAAACGAAATCCGAAACTGATTTGCGTGGTACAAGATATAAGAGATGTGATTGCGATTGAAGCCACCCATCAATTTTCGGGCGTTTATCATGTCTTGGGGGGCGTAATTTCTCCTATGGACGGCATCGGCCCCGGACAACTCACCTTACAAAACCTCTTCGACAGAATTGCTGCCACGCCACCAGAAGAAGTTATTTTAGCGCTTCCGGCAACCATTGAAGGAGATACTACCAATTTTTACATTTATAAAAATATCCGTGATAACGTAAAAAGAATAACAACAATTGCGAGGGGTATCGGAATTGGGGAAGAACTTGAATTTACCGATGAGGTTACCCTCGGACGTTCATTCATTGCAAGAACCGATTTTGAAACGGCATACTCCAAAAACTCATAAACTATGACAGCACTTTTTCCCGCATTTACAGAAGTGATTACAAGCACCTTGACCATCACTTGTTTGGTTATGGTAATGCTGCTACTCATTGAATTTGTTAATGTAAGCTCTTCCGGAAAAGTGATGGTTAAATTACAAAACAAACCAATTCTTCAAATCGTTATTGCTGCTTTTCTCGGACTAATTCCGGGTTGTTTGGGAGGATTTACTATTGTTTCCCTCTTCACACATCGTTTACTCTCTTTTGGCGCTTTGGTGGCCGGAATGATCAGCACTTTCGGAGATGAAGCCTTTGTTATTTTTGCATACAGTCCCAAGTTAACTCTCCTTCTCTCCGTTTCTCTTTTAGTAATTGGAATTGTTGCAGGAATAATCACAAACTTCTTTTTTAAAAATAAGATACTGAAACACGAAAACCACTCATTTGAAATACATGATACGGAAACACACCATCATCATCAATCGGCAAATCTCAATATAGCAAACCTTAAAAATCATTCATTGCCGCGATTTATATTGATCACAGGTCTACTCATCTATATTATTGCCATTTTAACAGGAACATTTTCACATGAACATGGCGGAATGCCTGATATGGGACATTCCGAAATTCAAACGACTATAGCACATGATAATGACGAACATTGTGCACATTCCACCTCAGCGGTTTCTTGCGAGGATACCCATTCTCATTCTCATTCACATGCTCATGAACATCATAGTGCCTTTTCCTGGGAAAATATAATCTTTCTTTGTTTGGCACTTTTTACTATGATTATTGTGGCGCTTTCCTCCGAACATTTCTTACGCTCACACTTATGGGAACACGTCATAAAAAAACATTTTCTATCGGTTTTATTATGGACATTCGGAGTCTTGTTGGTTCTAAAAGCATTATACTTATTTGTTGATGTTAATGCCATCATTGAGCAACATCGATGGACTACCCTTCTGCTCTTGCTTATGGCCATCATCATAGGGGTCATCCCCGAGTCAGGTCCGCACCTTATTTTTGTTGTTTTGTATATAGGAGGCTCCATTCCTTTCAGTATTTTATTGGTCAGTTCTATTGTACAAGACGGGCATGGAGCTATTCCATTATTAGCAGCATCACGACGTAACTTTTTCCTTATGAAAGGTGTCAATATGCTTGTGGGACTTATAATCGGTCTCTTAGGATTCTTTTTAGGGTTTTAAACAAAAAAAGATACGTTTAAGCAAAATCATATCGTTTTTTTTTGTATTTTCGTATTTTATTTCAAAAAATTGCAAATAACTAAATAACAGCATTTTAACTGTTTACAAAATCTAAAAAAAAATGATGGAAGAAGAAAGAATTATTCCGGTTAACATCGAATCTCAGATGAAAAAAGCTTATATCGACTATTCTATGTCGGTAATCATGGCACGCGCGTTACCGGATGCACGAGACGGATTAAAACCCGTACATAGAAGAATTTTGTTTGCCATGTACGACATGGGAATCATTTCATCAAAACCATATAAGAAATCAGCAAGAATTGTCGGAGAGGTACTCGGGAAATATCATCCACATGGAGATACTGCCGTTTATGACTCCATGGTGAGAATGGCACAAGACTGGTCTTTAAGATACCCTTTTATTGACGGACAAGGCAACTTTGGCTCTATTGACGGGGATAGTCCTGCCGCCATGCGTTATACCGAAGCGAGAATGCGCAAAATTGCCGAAGAGATGCTTGAAGATATTAAAAAAGAGACGGTCGATTTTAGATTAAATTTCGACGACTCTTTGGAAGAACCTATTGTACTTCCTGGGAAAATTCCGGGATTACTTATCAATGGCGCTTCCGGTATTGCTGTCGGCATGGCAACCAATATGGCTCCCCACAACCTTTCCGAATGTTGTGACGGAATTATTGCCTATATTGACAATCCTGAGATTACGATTGAAGAGTTAATGCAATACATTAAAGCCCCTGATTTTCCAACAGGATGTACGATTTATGGGTATGACGGTGTGCGAGAAGCTTTTGAAACCGGCAGAGGTCGTGTTGTTCTTAGAGGAGATGCCGTCATTGAAGAAAATAACGGAAAATCTCAAATTATTGTCTCTTCTATTCCATACATGACCAACCCTTCCGAAATGATTAAAAGAACGGTTGAGTTAGTGAAAGAAGGAAAAATGGATGGAATTTCTAATATTGAAGATCTTTCCAACCGTAGAAATGGCACCCGTATTGTTTATGAACTCAAACGAGATGCCGTTCCCAATGTTGTACTCAATAAATTATATCAATACACCTCCCTTCAATCTTCATTCAGCATCAATAATGTAGCGCTGGTTAACGGACGCCCTGTGACTTTAAACTTGAAAAGCATTATTCAACAATATGTGAATCATCGTCACGAAGTGGTGTTACGAAGAGCCAGATATGACTTACGTAAAGCCGAAGAGAGAGCACACATTCTGGAAGGATTAATCAAAGCGTTAGACATCATTGACGAAATCATTAACTTGATTCGTGCTTCGGCAACTCCGGATGATGCTCGTATCGGACTTATGGAAAAATGGCAGTTCAGCGATATTCAGGCCCGTGCTATTTGCGAAATGAGATTAAGACAACTCACAGGATTGGAAAGAAACAAACTTCAAACCGAATATGATGATTTAATGAAGCAAATTGAATACTTGCAAAGAATCTTGGCCGAAGAAAGCTTAAGAATGCAAATTATTAAAGAAGAATTGGCTGAAGTTAAAGAAAAATACGGCGATGAAAGACGTTCCAAAATCGAATTCGCTGCTTCAGACTTTAGAATCGAAGACACAATCCCCGATACCGAAGTGGTAATTACCATCTCCCATTTGGGCTATGTAAAAAGGACTTCTCTTTCCGAATATAAAGTCCAAAATAGAGGAGGTAAAGGATCTAAAGGGGGCAACTCAAGAGAAGAAGATTTTATCGAAAATCTATACATGGCAACCAACCACAACTATTTGTTGTTCTTTACCGAAAAAGGAAAATGTTTCTGGCTTCGCGTTTATGAAATTCCGGAAGGGAACAAAACATCTAAAGGTCGCGCCATCCAAAATCTGATCAATATCGAAAATGATGATAAGATTAAAGCGGTAATTAATGTTAAAGATATTACAGATCAAGATTATATCAATAACAACTTTATTATTCTTTGTACGGAAAAAGGAATTATTAAAAAGACCTCTTTAGAAGCTTATTCCCGTCCACGTGTTAATGGAATTAATGCCATCACCATCCGTGAAAACGACCACTTATTGGAAGCTCATCTTACCAATGGAGAAAGTGAAATAATGATGGCGCTTAATTCCGGAAAAGCAGTTCGTTTTAATGAAAAAAGTGTTCGACCCATGGGTAGAAATGCCTCCGGAGTTAAAGGAATTACCCTTGCAAATGAACAAGACTTCGTTGTGGGAATGATTTGTGTTGACAGTCCGGACTACAACGTATTGGTCGTATCAGAAAATGGTTTCGGAAAAAGATCTTTATTAGATGACTATCGCGTAACCAATAGAGGAGGTAAAGGGGTAAAAACTATAAGTATTACCGAAAAAACAGGAGGTCTCATTGCTATTAAAAATGTAACTGACAATGATGACCTTATGATTATTAATCGCTCCGGACTTGCCATCCGTCTTCATGTCGAAACGCTACGTGTGATGGGACGTGCTACCCAAGGAGTAAAACTCATAGACCTCAAATCAGAAGATATGATTGCCGCCGTTACCCGGGTTCCGAAAGAAGAAGATGAAGAGGACCCTATCAATGGACAAGATGAGGAGATCTCATTAGAAAATGATAATACTGTTACCGGCGACGAAAATAAATAAATCCTAAAATCGACTTCCAACCCACAAAAAGGTTGGAAGTATTCATAATATAAAATTACTATGAAACATGTTGGAATAACTTTTTTCATGATGGCGCTTATGTTAACATCTTTCGCTCAAAAGCCATCATTATCAAGAGCCTATAATTATTATTACGACAGAGATTTTGTAAAAGCAAAAGAAGCGATTGACCTCTGTTTTGATGATGAAAAGTTGCAAAATAAAGCAACAACATGGATTTACAAAGCCAATATTTACCATTTACTTGCTAATCAAGAATATGGAGAACGTCAGAAAAATGAGGCTTATCAAATTAGTTTTCCCAATTCTCCACTTGAAGCTTTCGATGCTTATATAAAGGCTAAAGAATTAAATAAAAATGTAGTGGCAACTGATATGATGAGTCCTGATGAAGGTCTTCCACAGTTGTACACGCTTCTTTTTATATATGGTGTTGATGAAATAATTGCAGAACGCTACGACGCAGCAAGTAATATTCTCGAAAAAGGGATTGCCTGCTATGAGATGAAGTCTCCTCCCCCCTATTCTTTACACGGAGAAATTTATTATTATTACGCCTATACCCTTGAAATGAAAGGCGAACTTGATAAGGCAAGAGTGAATTATGAGAAAGCTATTAAAGATAGTTCTAATAATGTAAATGTATATCTTCGCCTGATTGAGAATTATAAAAATGAAAATCAACCGGGAAAAATCCTGGAAATAATTCAAATGGGTAAAAATATAATGCCGGGAAATCCTGACTTAATTGTTGCGGAGGCAGACTATTACTTCCGAAACAATGACAAGGCAACCGGAAATCGTATTCTCAGCAGTCTCCCCGTTGAATCATTTAATGATATTAATACCATTGTCAATATTGCAAACCTTTACATCCTTGACTCAAACTATCTAGAAGCTGAAAAATTACTCAGAAAATCCTATCGCCTTAATCCCGATAATTTCGTAATTTTATATAATTTAGGGGTGTGCTGTTACTACATTTCTCAAGATTATTTTTTAACAGCAAATGAATTGGATGTAAAAGGACGTAAAGCAGATGCCCAACCATTGAAAGAGAAGTCAGACACTTATCTGTTGGAAGCCAGAGACTTTTTCGAAAAAGCATTAAACTTTCAACCCGAAGATTTATCTGTACTAAATATATTAAAAGCAATTTATGCAAGATTAGACTCTCCTAAATATGACGAAATTATAAAAAAAATAGAGAACATTAAAGCAACCGAATAATTATCCTATAAAATATCAAGTTATGAAAAAATTATTAGTATTAACTGTCATAAGCCTACTAATGGCAGGAACAAGCATCGCACAATCATGTATGACTGACGTTTGGATGTGTCTCCAAAATAAGCAAGTTGGAAAAGCAAAAAAGCTTCTTGAAGAGTGTATGCCCGGAAATGAACAAAATGCTGAATTGTGGCTCATGCGAGGAAATGTTTATCTTCAACGATATGAAGATGAATTGGAAAGACAAAAAACAAACCCCAAATATATAATCAAAGATACGGATGCCATTTGGATTGCCAATGAGAGTTTTTTTAAAGCAGTAGAATTAAATCCTAATGTAGAACCTAAACCAGGATTGTTAGATGCTTTAACAGGTCAAATTCTTTGTGCTCGTCCCTTTTACATTATAGGACAAGAAGCTAAAAAGAATAAACAATGGGAAAAAGCTTATAAATACTTAAATGCTGCTGCAAAAAGTTTAAAATTAGATAAAGAGAATACTAATATTGCGCAAGATTTAGGATATCTCTATTTCGACTTATCCCAAATTGCAACTCAGTTAAATCAGCCTGAAAATTATAAAGCAATGCTCTTAGAAGCTACAAAAGTTAAAACTCCGGTTCCGGAAATTTATCTCTTACTTTATGATTTATATAAATCTGAAAATGACACTATCCGATGCGGAGAGATCATTGCAACTGCAAAAAAGAATGTTCCCGCAGAAAGAGTTATTATGATTCAAGAATTGGAACTGGAATATTATGTAATGACCGGAGATTTGGAAAAGCTAAATGCCGCTACTGATAAATTAGCTATTGAGTATGCCGACAGTGCTGCATTTTTAGCAAAATTAGCTTTGTATATGACCAATAGTGATCAATTCCAAAAAGCAGAATCTTATCTCGAAAAAGGACTTGCAGTTGATTCAACCAATTTCGAACTTAATCAACAAATGGGATATCGTTATTTCTTTGAAGCAATTACCTATCAAAATCTAATGGATAAAGCTACAGAAGACAGAAATTGGGATAAACTGAGAGAATTAAAAGAAACAGAAAAAATCGTACTTGAAAAAGCACATACTTGGGTGGAAAAAGCATATATAATTAACAACAACGACCGTGAAAATAATATCATGCTCCAACAATTAAAAGTTAAACTTATCAAAGAAGTACCTCAAGAACTGAAAGATAAAGTTGATTCATACAAACAAGAGTAATATTTTCTATTTAAAATAATGAAAAAAAAAAGTATTAATCTTGTAACACTCGGCTGCTCAAAAAACCAAGTTGACTCGGAAGTGTTGGCATCGGAATTTAAAAATGCCGGTTATGATGTCTTTTTTGAATCACCTCAAGACCATAATATTGTTCTTATCAATACTTGTAGTTTTATTTTAGATGCCAAAGAGCAATCTATTGAAACTATTTTGGAGTATGCCGAAAAGAAAAGATCCGGTTCGATTGAGAAATTATATGTAATCGGATGTTTGGTGGAACGATACAAACAAGAATTAGAAGATGCAATTCCTGAAGTAGATGGATTTTATGGATTTGCAACTCTCTCTCAAATTATACATCAGCCCTCTTTTGATTTACTGCAAAATAGCAATCGTCTATTGTCAACACCGCCTCATTATGCCTATTTAAAAATCTCAGAAGGGTGCGACCGAAAATGTGCCTTTTGTGCCATTCCTTCTATTAGAGGAAAGCATGTTTCTAAACCTATCGAGTTGTTGATTACCGAAGCAAAATCTCTTGCTGCACAAGGGGTAAAAGAATTAATGTTGATTGCCCAAGACCTCACCTACTATGGGATTGACATATATCATAAGCGTTCTTTAGATAAATTGCTCGAAAAGTTGGCTCAAGTTGACGGGATTAAATGGATTCGTATGCATTATGCCTATCCTGCATCATTTCCGTATGAGATTTTAGACGTGATGAATGAATATAAAAATATTTGTCGGTATTTGGATATTCCATTACAACATATTAGTGATTCGGTCCTGAAAAGTATGAATAGAGGAAATAATTCATTGCAGACCTACAAACTTATTGAAACCATCCGTACAAAAGTTCCTGGTATTGCATTGAGAACGACTCTTATTTCCGGATTCCCAACAGAAACGCTTGAACATCATAAGGAACTGCTCCGTTTTATTGAAGAAGTTCGATTTGAAAGATTGGGCATATTTTCATACTCTCGTGAAGAAGGAACTCCCGCCTACCCGCTCGGAAATCCTGTAAAAAAATCTGAGAAAAAAAGACGCCTTGATGAATTGATGACACTGCAACAAGAGATTTCAAAACAACTGAATGAAGCTAAAATTGGAACTCAATTCCCAATAATTATTGATGAAGAAGATGATAGTTTTTATTACGGGAGAAGTGAATTCGATTCCCCGGAAGTAGATAATTCAATCCTTATTCGTAAAGAAAATCCTCTTGCCATTGGCAACTTTTATACGACATTGATTACGGAAGCAGATACGTTTGACTTATTTGGAAAAATTGTTTAAAAAACTATGTTTAAATTAATTGGGGGCATCATCGGACTGATTAACGGGGGATTTTGGGGAGCACTCATCGGCGTATTTGTAGGTCACATCATTGACTCTTTTTCTCGAATTAAAGTAACTGCCACGCATCAAAGAACTACTTCCCATGATTTTACGCGTACACTACTTATTCTTACTGCAGAAGTAATGAAAGCTGATGATAAATTACTAAAATCAGAACTTTATTATATCAAGAATTTTTTCGTCCAAAATTTTGGAAGTACTCGGGCCAATATGGCATTAATGGAGTTAAAAGAGATACTCCAAGAAGAACACGACGTGCAAGAAATCTGCCGCCAATTTAAACTCCGTTCTTCCATTCATGAGCGGCTGTTGTTGATTCAGTTTCTGTTTGGTTTGGCCGCCTCCGACGGGGAATTTAGTCCCGAAGAAATTCATAAAATCGATCAAATTGCTTCGTGGTGTGGCATTAGCGACATAGACTACCAGTCGTTAAAATCAATGTACATGGGAAACTACCGCAGTTCATCATCTTCTCCATACACCACTTCTTATCAAAATCTAGATCTCGACTACAAAGTATTGGAAATTCCCAATACCGCTACTGATGAAGAAGTAAAAAAAGCTTACAGAAACATGGCTAAAAAACATCACCCCGATAAAGTAAATCATTTGGGAGAAGAGATGAGAAAAGCGGCTGAAGAAAAATTTACTCGCTTAAATCAAGCATACGAAAGAATTAGAAAATCAAGAGGAATGGCATGAAAATATTAATCATTGAAGATGAGCCCTCTTTAAGGGAATTAATGCAGCGCACACTCGAAAAAGAAAGGTATGTGGTAGAGGTTGCTGAGAATTTTCGCAATGCCATGCAAAAAATTTCTATATACGATTATGATTGTATTTTATTGGATATTATGCTGCCTGACGGAACCGGACTCGCTCTTTTGAAGTTTCTCAAAGAACAACAGAAAAAAGATAGTGTCATTATTATCTCTGCAAAAGATTCTATTGATGATAAAGTTCTCGGATTGGAATTGGGAGCGGATGACTATTTGGCAAAACCATTCCATTTGGCAGAATTGTCCGCCCGTATTAAAAGTGTTATCCGGAGAAATCAACATTTCGGTGCAATGGCTATGGAATACGGCAATGTCAAAATTATTCCGGAGCAAAATCAAGTGTTCGTGGATAATATTCCCCTCGAATTGAGTCGAAAAGAGTATGACATTCTTTTCTTTTTTATATCCAGGCCTGACTATCTTATCGGCAAAGAAGCTCTTGCAGAAGCTGTTTGGGGCGATCATATTGACCAAACCGATAATTTTGATTTTATCTATGCACAAATTAAGAATTTAAGAAAAAAATTAAAAGAAGCAAACGCAACCGCTGAAATAAAAGCGATTTACGGTTTTGGATATAAAATGGTTCAAGAATAATCAATTTTTGCTATGAAACTGATATCTAAAATTTCCTTGCAACTCTCGACCATATTATTGGTTGTTTTTACTGCATGGGCACTTTTCTTTTATTATGCCATTATTGATGAAATTAATGATGAAGTTGACGATGCCCTTGAACTCTATGCAGAACAACTAATCATCAAAACGCTTGCCGGAGAACCTCTTCCTACTGAAAATGACGGCAGCAATAATTTCTATTCCATTGTAAAATTAGAACAAACAGAACACCTTTTTAGCCATATCCATTATGCAGATACCATGATCTTCATTGAAGAAAAAAATGAGATGGAACCGGCCCGTTTTTTACAAACTATTTTTAAAGATGAAAATGAAGACTATTACAAACTGGATGTTTTTACTCCAACTATTGAAAAAGCGGACCTAAGAGAATCTATTCTGATTTGGATTGTCATTTTGTATGCAATATTGTTGGCTACCATTTTACTGGTCAATATTTTAATTTACTATCGAAGTTTGAAACCGCTTCACGTCCTGCTTCGATGGTTGGATCATTATCGCATCGGGGGAAAAAATAAACCATTGGATAATCAAACGAATATTACCGAATTTAAAAAAATTAACGAAGCAGCCGTACGCTATGCCGAACGCGCCGAGTATGCTTTCGAACATCAAAAACAGTTTATCGGGAACGCATCACACGAAATCCAAACCCCTCTCGCAATTTGTATTAATCGGCTTGAACTCCTTTTGAACGATCCTACGCTAACCGAAGCTCAAATGGCCGAGATTGTAAAAACGCAACAAACACTCTCCCATATTGTCAAACTCAACAAAGCCTTGCTCTTTATCTCCAAAATTGATAATGAACAATTTCCGGAAGTAAGTCGTATTGATTTTAATTCATTAATTAAAAAACAATTAGAAGATTTCTCATCCGCATATTCCTATCTCAATATTGAGATTGATATTCAAGAATCAGCAAAGCTTTTTACTGAAATGAACCCGGACTTGGCACTGACGTTAATCAATAATCTTCTTAAAAATGCGTTCGTGCATAACATTCCTTCCGGAAAAATTGAGATCCGGATTGATGCAAATTCTCTTACCATTAAAAATAACGGAAATAATGAATCTCTTGATCCGGATAAAATTTTTGAACGTTTTTATCAGGGAGGTAAAAAAGAAGGAAGTACAGGACTTGGGCTTGCCGTTGTAGATGCCATTTGCAGAATGTATCATATCCAACATCAATATGAGTTTCGTAATGAGAAACACTGTTTTGAATTACATTTTTCGACATCTTCTATAAAATAGATTTTAGTTCTAATCGGATCATTCTCTTTTATTTCGCATTTCATTTTCTTTTCAGATTTACATTTTATTTTTGCTTTAAAAAAAGAGTATAATTATTTATAATTAAAATTAAAGCAACATGAAAAAAATCGCCATCATCACATTAGTTTTGTTTAGTTTCAGTCTGCAAAGCTGTCAAAAAGAGTTTGAAGATAAACTTGTTAATTTTTCAGAACTTCCCGAAAAAGCCAAAGAAACTGTAAATCTTCATTTTTCAGACCTGGAAATATCTTATGTTCTTCAAGAAGGTTTTTTATGCTGTACCTCTTATGAAGTTGTATTTAGCAATGGAACAGAGTTGAAATTTTCCAAAAAAGGTGAGTGGGAAGAAATTGATTGTAAAACAAATGCCGTCCCCCTCGCACTCATCCCGCAAGAAATTAACGATCACGTAACCCGACAACATCCGGGTCAATATGTTATTAAAATTGAACATGAACGCAAACATTACGACATTAAATTAGATAATCAATTGGAAATCACATTTGGAAGTGATTTTAGGATTATCGGATATGATAATTAATCAAATTAAAAACAATAAAATAATTGAATTATGAAAAAAGTATTATTCATGACAGTTATCTTCGCGATAAGCATGTCTTTAAACGCATCCAATGATCGGCCTGTCACCTTTGAACAGTTGCCTCAAAAAGCGCAACAATTTATCAAACAACATTTTTCCAATCTCCAGATTTCTATCGCTAAACAGGATATGGACCTCACGGACAAAAACTATGATGTTATTTTCGTCAATGGGGATAAAATTGAATTCAATTCCAACGGGGAATGGACCAACATCGACTGCAAATACGGAAATGTTCCCGATAGCGCTATTCCTTCAGAGATTCTGAATTATGTAAAGACCTATCATAAGGATCTAACTATCATAAAGATTGAAAAAGACAGACGTAACTACGAAGTTAAATTAAAAAACAAAATTGAATTAATCTTTGATTATAAATATAATTTTGTAAAATACGACGACTAATCAAAACCGTCATTTTCACTTTTCAAAGAAGTGTGGTGTATTATTTTTATGTAAGTTTGCAACATCAAATCAATAAGATGTAGCCATGAAAAGAATCACAACCACACTTTTTTTTATTTTCATTTTCTTAATCTGCCATGGACAAGCCTTTAAGGGTGGAGTTCGAGTAGGATTTACGGGCTCCCAAATTTCAGGAGATGCACTCTCGGGATTCAATAAATTCGGGGCATATACAGGTGTTTTCACCAATTTTCCGATATCTAAGGATCAACATTGGAAGATCCAAGCGGAGATTAATTTTATGATGAAAGGCAGTAGTAAATTTTTAGTGGCCAATAAAGAAAATGTGGTTTCCAATCAGTACATTCTGACTATGTTATACACCGAAACTCCTTTTTTGGTAAAATACGCACCGGCCAAATGGTTCGAGTTGGAATTGGGACCTTCAATTAACTTTTTATTTTATTCAGCAGAAAAAGACTCTAACGGAAAACTGCCCGGTAGACAACCCTTCAGGATATTTGAATTGGCCGGAGTCGGTGGCATCTCTTTTTTTATTAAAGAGCATTACGGAGTCAATTTACGCTATTCCAACTCTATTTTGCCTGTTCGGGTTCCCGACGGAGAACATTCACAATATAGAATCGAACGAAAACAATTCAACTCTTCCATTGCTTTCAGCCTCTATTATCAATTTTAATATATCCCATTTTTAAAAATTGAGTAATATTTTTGTATTTTTGTCAACTTAAATATATAAAATAGCTATGCCCAAAAGTAAAAATATTATTTTTCGATTAATATTTATTTTCTCTATTATAATTTTTCAGAATTGTACTCCAAAAGATGAATTGAATCAGGATAAGCGCCATCAATTTCCGAAAGTCTGGGCTCATCGTGTGAATAATCTTGAGGAAGTTGCAGAAAAACAGTCGAAATTTATGGGATTGGAAGTCGATTTAATCTTTTCAGAATACCAAGATCGATTATTTGTAGGACATGACACCCCTGATACTACCAAAAATGTTCTTTTCTCTGATTGGTTGAAAAAACTATCAAAAGCACAACGAAAAGACACCTATTATTGGTTAGACATAAAGAATTTATCTGTAGATAATGCTACTCAACTTGCACATCGATTGAAATATATTGCACGAAAATATCATATTAAAGATCGATTATGGGTGGAAAATCCGTCTGCTGATGCCCTCAAAATTGTTAAAGAGTATGATTTTCAAGTACTCTTATGGGTGGATAATTTTTATTACAATCCACAAATGGATACTACTTCATGGTATCAAAATACAAAAAACTTGGTTGATAAGCTGAAGCCAGACGGATTGAGTTGTGAATACCGAATGTACCCTGTCTTAACCGATTATTTTTCGGATCAACATATTTTTTTCTGGCATACTCCTGCTGATTTTACCCCCGAAAACGTTGCCTTTACCCAAAAATTGTGCAGAGAAAAATCCGTACAAGCCGTGTTGGTAGATTATAGCAATCTTATTGAATATTAGTATGAAATATTATCTTTTTGGTTTAAGTATCATTATTTTGACTCTATTTTCATCATGCCACAAAGTAACTTTTGATCCGATGAGCAACTTTCCTGAAGGAGACACTGTTTTTTTGGATATGGATTTAGAACAAGTGGTTACAGACGGCATTGTCATTCCATCATTTCGTCAAACCCCTTCCGGAATGTTTAAATTTTCATTTGATTTCTTGGGAGATTCGGAAAAAAAATATTTCTATAAGATTTACTATCAAAATGAAAGTTACAAATTTGACGAAAAAGATTCCCTTTCCTACGAAAATTTTTACGGAAGTTGGGAAGAGGCAGAGATTGGATTTAAACCCGTTCCCCTTCGCGGCCTCAATATTGATTCTTTTCGAATTGTCGGCAATCCGAGAGATGAAAAAATATATTATGGTGCAGATCTCTCCTGTTCCATATTTACCCAAGAAAACATAGATGCAATTATCCAAGAAATTAAAAATAGTCCTGATTGGTATAATTTTTTAATAGAAAAATCGCAAAAGCGAAATGTTTCTCTTCAGAAATTGATCTATTTAGATGCAACTTGGATTCTTAAAGAACGAAAAAATGAAGGTTCTTATAATCATCGTTGGAAACGAAATCCCCGTGCCGGCTGTTACTCTTTTTTATTAGTGATTTGCGAAGAAGAAGCCCTGAAGAAAATTCCTGACTACATCCAATATATTGGATTAAAAAATTCCGAAAAAAAGTTTGTAAATCCCTACCAATGGTTCTCCGAAAACAAACAGAAAGGCATATATTCCGTTATAAGTAAGCGTATTCTAAAAACAAGAGCTGTTATCACTCCCCAACAAGGGGTTTTTGTTGATGAACTTACATTGAAAACCAATCAATACGAAATTTCCCCTTCCGAATTTTGCGGTGTTGACACTACGTTATATCAAAACGCACTCTTTCAGCAATTTTTGAGCTCCGTAAGTAAACAATATTCATTACGTAATATTCCTGTCATTCGAGATGTAGTTAGCGATATTAATCCTTATACTTTAGAAGAATATCTGCACAATGCAACCCTTTTTGACTCTACACAATTAAAATATGATTATCCAGTTGTTTCAGATTGTCCGTGCAAAACGGTTCAAGTATCTCCTAATAAAGATTATATAAGTCTTATCAATCCCGGTAATGATAATCTCCAAAATCTTAAAAAAGAATCCACCGGCATCAGAACTCGGGTGGGTTTTACATACGGAAAATATAGAGGAAAAATCAAATTTCCCGTGATGCTCAATGAGGAGAATATTTGGAATGGATTAACATACGCTTTTTGGTTGATTTATCAAGACAGTCACCCGTGGAACAACCGTCGTTATTCTCCAAAAGGATATGTAGCCAAAGATGATGAATCTCAGAACCCGAAGTTACATCCCTATAATTACTATTCAGAAATCGATATAGAAATCGTAAAAACTTCCCCTTATTGGCCTGAAATGTATTATTGGGGAGAAGAAAATCCAAAACCCAAATATCGAGATGAAAAGAAGAATAATGAAGTAATGTATTGCTGTACCAATTGGGATTTGGCCTCTCATGACCCACAAAAATTCGCAGCAGGTATTAATAAAATTCCATATAATAAAACGACCACCTATGATGCAATGCGATGGTATGAATATTATAAAGCCCTGACAATCAAAACACCATTTTCGAACGATATTTTTAAAGAAGAGTTCTACTATTACGAAATTGAGTGGAAACCCAATGAAATTATTTGGCGGTTGGGGCCCACTCCGAATCAAATGAAAGTTGTGGGATATATGAACGATAAATATACCTCTATTCCCAATAACCAAATGCTTTGTATCATTACCCAAGAATACCATTACTCGGAATGGTGGCCTCCTATTGTTTTTGAACAAGGACTTATTCCTTATAACAAAACGGATATTGAAGGTCATGTGTATGAAATTGTGATTGAATAATCTGTACAAAATGAAAATCAGCCGTTTTAAACTTCATTTTCTAGAACTTAAATCTTCTCTATTAAATTATCTAAATTTCTGCTTTTGCTTTCTTTGTATTGCCATTCTCATAAGATTTTTTGAGAGTTTGTTGCTTACACACGAATTGGGGAGCTCATTTTCCGTTCATCTAAGAAACAATGGAATAGGACTTTTATTTGATATCGTCTATTTTTCTCGCTTTAGTCTCCTCTTGTTTCCAATTTACGCCTTCATTTTTCATTTTTCAAACAAAGGAGCAAATCTTTTTATATGGATTTGGTGCACTTTTATGATATGGGTTTCCCTGGCTTCCATGCTCTACTATTCTGTCAGCGGAGTACCGCTTGATAATATTTTCCTTGCCTATTCTTTCAAAGAACTTTTAGTAACGGTCTCCTCTTCTCAACCTTCTCCTTGGTGGGCGTATAGCGGTTTTGTCCTTTTTCCCGGCGCGTTGATTTTTCTTAGCTCTCGACAGATTCGTTTTCCTAAATCAATCATATTTATTAGTGCTGCAATTTTTATTATTTCTTTTTTCGTGGGCTCTGCAACCTCCTCTCGCTTTGAAACCCGAAAGACTTACTTTACCGTTGTCAATAAGAATGTGTACCTATTCAACAGTATTCGTAAGGGAATTTCATTGAAACAATTCAAACCAATCCAGATGGAAGAAAAAGCGATGGAATTTCAAAAATTTTTCCCGGAAATCAAATTTACAGATCCTCGATATCCCTTTTTGCACGAAGATGAAACCGAAGACCGCTTATCTACCTATTTTGATTTAAAGAAAAGCAAGCCAAATTTTGTTTTCATCATTGTAGAAGGACTCGGGCGTGAATTCAGCGGATCCGGGAGCCGACTACCTTCCGCAACGCCCTTCTTGGATTCATTAGCTTCAACAGGACTTTCCTGGAATCATTGTTTTTCAGTTTCGCATAGAACCATTGGTGTTTTGCCTGCTATCTTTGGGGCATTACCTTTCGGGAAAGGGGGAATCATGAATTATAAAAACAATATTCCCGAATTTCACTCCCTCATCAAAATTTTAATTGACAATGGCTACGATGCCTCTTTCTTTCATGGAGGATGGCTCGGGTTTGATAACATGTCTTACTTCATAGAACGCAATTATATCTACCATTATTTGAATGAAAAAGAATATGAAAATAGTTCTGAACGCACTTCCTGGGGATTGTATGATCACGTCCTGTTCCGCGAAGCCATCCGGAATATAAAATTTAACCAATCCAAACCCCGACTGGATATTTACCTGACTCTCTCTACACACGATCCATTCCAATATCCAAATGCGGAAAAACTCACAGAAAGATACAGACAACAACTCATCAAATGCGGAAAAGCCAAAGAAATGGAACCGAAATTTCACCGATATTATGCCTCTTTTCTTTATTTAGATGAAAGTTTAAGACAATTAATAAACGATTATCGACAAAAGCCGGGATTTGAAAATACGGTTTTTATTATCACCGGAGATCATAATTTTAATATGGAATCCAACATTTTTGAGATCTATCAAGTGCCTTTGATTATATGGTCTCCTATGCTCAAAGAATCCCGCCAATTCCCTGCCATTGTCTCTCATCGCGATATTACTCCGACTTTTCTCGCATTAATGAAAAATAAATATAATATCGAGTCTCCCAAAAAAGTAGCATGGCTCAGTCACGGATTAGATACTTCTTCTCATTTTCGAAGTCAGGCATTCTGCCCTCAAATGGATGTGGGGCAAAATATGGCAAATTGTATCTATCAGGACTTTTTTATTGACCAAGATAAAACGTATAAAATAAGCTCACATCAGGGAGATCTTTCGCTTCAAGAAACATCCTACCCGAAAGCTGCAAATCTCTTTAATCTTTATAAAATTTTGGATGTATATGTTGCAGAAAATGATGTTTTGATTGAGAATCCGCTCAATTCCGACGTGCGTTTGGTCACAGAACTATTAACTATCCATAGTGTTACTGAAGCCATTACCAAATATAGTTCTCTCTCGAATCAGAAAAATGGAACTTTTCATGGAAAAAAGGAGACCTCCTTTTTTGAAAAACATAAATTTCCGATGTCTATTTTCGAATTCACGCTCCATGAAGATCCTACAATTATTGCCCATTATCAATTCAATCTTTTTATTCCTTCTATTGAAACAAATAATGGAAGAACCCCAATCAGCATAGTTACGCAAATTGTCAATAAAAACGGGAAACAAACATACTATTCGGTTGACGAGCTGAACACTATGTGGTACGGCAAATATAATCAATGGGAATATTTTACGTTTAAAAATATTTTCAAAAAGAGTAATTATAACTATCAAAAAGGGGATAAACTTAAAATTTATCTCTATAATCCCGAGGAACGACCATTTTATATTGCCGACTTACAAGTAAAATTAGAGGCAGTTTACTAAAGAACTGTGACTTCTACGCACACATTCCTTAAAAAGACTTTGTGATCCTTTACCCATAACTCTTGTTTTTCTGTACTCAGTAACGAAACCGAAAAGGTGGTATTTTCACTGCCCTCAAGAGCAAACTCCTTTACAACTTTCATTTTCACCCATTCATGAACTGTATAACGGTTTTTTAAAAAGAACTTGGATAGTTTATCCTTATATTGTGTAGGAGTAGTCATCTTCTCCCCATGACATTCCAACACCAAACTCATGAACTGATCCTGAAAAACACGACCTTCATACATCACTTCTGCCGAAACCGAAATTCGGACTTTCTCAATTTTTTTATTTTGAGAAGTTGGCAGCGACGTTGGCGCAACAATATAAAATTGAACCGCATCATTCATATTTTTCGGTGGGTTCGGTGGGTTTTGAAAAGTAAAAATCTCATGCGGTTTATAATTCAAAACCGAATGATAATACGCTTTCGGGTAAAGGGGATTTTTGGTCAATTTATCATTTAAATATACATATTGATGCATATAAATATATAAATCTCTCATCTCACGAATCTTTTGTTGAAGATTTTTCGAATTGAGTTTTTCCATCTCCATATTTTCATTGATCCGATAAAGGTTTTGATCTGTTACATAATAATTCTGATATACCATATCGGTAATTTGACGTGCATAGAGCAGAAAAAGAAGTCGTTGCTGCGAGCGGAACAGGTGGGCCGTATCAAGTTCTTGTCCCACAAAATGCACCTGCTCCGGCAGCAAAAGCCCATACTTCTCCGCAAGCAATGCTGTAATTGAAGGTGCAATATCCAAATGACTAACCACCGCGGGAAATGTTTTGGGACGCTCCAGCAAAGGAGACCAGATTAGCAAAGGAACATGGAAATAACCAAGACTATTCGACTCCTCAATAGCCCCACCATGATCTCCCGTAAATACAAAAATAGTCTGCTCATAACCGCTGATTTCTCTATAACGATTCATAAACAAACGCAAACAATCATCCGTATATACAATGGATGCAATTTTATCCAAATTCTTCATTGCCGTCGCCTGCGCTGCAATCGGTAACTTTTCAATCAATTGTCGCGCTTTGGCTTTATAAAATTGCTCTTTTTGTTTATTCACCAATGACAAATTTTCATGTGCACTAATAGTTATCACTAAATTACAAACAGGTTGTTCCGTTTTTTCTTGTTCCAATACGGAAAGTGTTTTGCGAATAAACGGCTCATCCTGATAGCCCCAATAAGTCGTCTCCCGCCCCGGACTGAAATCTTTCCATGCTTCCTGAAAAAAGGGAGAGAAATAATCTGTCTTTTGCGCCTCCAAATATTCATAAATTCCATCAAAAGTAAAATCTCCGGCATAAAAGGCATTAATCCGATAATCATTATTTTTCAAGATCTTGATTAAACTATTGTGATCGGGCATCTCTCCGAACTGAAAACCTTGAACTCCGTGCGGCAGAGATCCGGTAATCGAAGGCACTGCTCCAAAACTACGCGGAGTCGTAGTCAAACAATTCTTCCAATACAGTGAATGCCGCGACAACGAATCCAAAAAAGGGGTAAAACTCACTCCATTGGAACCGGCTCTGAACCAACTGTCGCCCCAAGACTCCACAATGACCAATACCACATTCGGTCGTTCCTCCGAAGCACGAAAATAAGGAGCAAGGACACTCCCCGACGTCACCTTTCGTTCAAAAGGATATTCTATATCCGACACCGCCCACCCTGGATTTTCTTCCAAAAATTGCATTAACAACTCTTTGTCTTGCTTTACCACAAACTCAGGTTTCATCATGTATTCACCCCATGAAGAGAGACAATGATATGATTTCCCCGAAATATAAGCATACACAGCCGGATTTAATTGATACTTTTGTTCAGTATAATGACGCAATACAAATAATAAAGGGGATAGAACAGAGACCCCCACCAACACGCTTAAAAGAATTTTTCCTATCTGTTTCTTCCGCAGGAAAGCCGCTGTCGCTAAAAACCCAAAAACAGATACTCCGGCAAAAAGGAACACCAACCATCCGGGCACCACACTAACTATCGTCATCCAACTCTCATGAAAAGGGCGTACCATCAATTCACTTCCCATCAAAAAACCACTTCTGATTGCATAGATGGTCAATGATATTTCAAATAAGAGATATAATTCGCACAAAAAAGCAAATAAAAAGTAGGTTGCACGCTCCGAAAACCGCCTTCCTAAAATAAAAACGGGAAATAAAGAAAGTGCCGGCAACATAACCGACCACAGTGCCTGTAAAAAGGAATTCGCAATAACCGGGAAAAAATCAACTTCTATCGTCATCAACAGCCGAATCGTCTCCCCTACTTTCAATATTAAAACAAAAAGCAACAACAATCCCACCAATAGTGCATAAGATTTAAGTCCCTCTTTCCATAATATTTTATTCCATTTCACCTCGATATTCTCAAATTTAAATAAATAAACAAATTAGATAATTCTCATAATCACACCGGAACTAATCATTATGTTCCTATAAGGGCAAATCTCGCTTTTGAAATATTCGGCTGCCGATGACAAAAAACAGAATCCCGATGGCCGCAGCCACACCAACTTTCCACCATCCGGCAGCAACATTATCCATCAATTGGTATGAATCAAACAATGAAAAGATGGTTGCATTTTTTAATGGTTCCAACTTCCCGCCCATATTTCCTAACATTAGAATCAGATAGAAAAAAGTCGGCACACCGGCACCCAATCCCAAGGACAATTTAGTATCGTTGCTGATACAGGAAGCAAAAAAACAAAACCCGGCAATCGCCAAATGTAATCCCAACACCCCAATATTTAATCTAATAAAAGCAGAGACATCCAATTTCCCCGGAAAAAAGGAATTCGATGCAACAATGCCGACAATAGTGCAGAAAAGTATCAGCAAAACCAGTTCCCCCATCAATACCGTTATTTGCGTTCTGATTAACTTTTTACGACTATTGGGTGCTGCCAGCAAATAGGCCATGGAACCGCTATCCACGTGCTTCGCAACCAACTTATTCGCCAAAATGACAACAAAAACCATCGGAAAAATGAGCATCAAAAATCCGTATAGATAGTTGGCCATAAACTCAATTAAGGTCGCCCCCACAACACTCATCCCGAACATCGCCATCATTTGGGGCATCGCTACTGAAAATTGTTTTAAGACCTCTCCCAACGCCGGGTCAAACATGGTAACAATAATGGATATATACATCAATAGAATCCCTGCAAAAATGAGCCACAGGATATAACTCCCTTTTATTTCTCTTTTTAATAATGCAATATTGATCATAGCTTGACTTCGTATTTTATAAATTATGTACAGAATCTATTTTATTGAATATCTGAATAATAATGAAGAAAAACCTCCTCTAAAGTCTGTTCTTTGGCTTTTAAATCTTTTATCGAAAAACGATGCAGTGAAGCTATAAACAGATTCATATCTTGTTGTACGGAAACGATCACCCGATTTCCTTCATGGGCAACAATCTGTAATGGTTCGGCTGCAAAGGCCACTGCCTGCGCTTCATCCTCAAATACAACAATATAAGTTCTCTTTTGGCTTGCTTTCAGTTGTTCAATCGTATCAATAGCTTTCAATTCTCCTTGTTTGATCATACCTACGCGGTCGCAAGTTCGTTCCACCTCCTCAAAAAGATGCGACGACATCAGTATCGTTTTCCCTTGTTGCTTTTCCTCCGTAATCAAATCAATAAAACGATTCTGCATCAGCGGGTCAAGTCCGCCGGTAGGTTCATCTAAAATAAGCACTTCCGGATTGTGCATAAAAGCCGTAACAATGCCTACTTTCTGTTTCATCCCTTTGGACATTTTTTTAATTTTTCCTTTCGGATTCAACTCAAAGCGTTCTATAAGGCGGTGCGCAAGGGTCAACTCTTTAAGCCCGCGATAAGCCGCCATAAATTCGATAAACTCCATGCCGGTCATATCTTCGGGAAGCGAAATCTCACCGGGGACATAACCTAAAAATTGTTGAATACGTTGTACCTCTTGTTTACAATCCATGCCTTTAATCGTGCATCTTCCTTTATCGGCATTGATAAAACCCATCAGGTGCCGAATGGTGGTGGTTTTGCCGGCTCCGTTGGGTCCTAAAAAACCAAAACTCTCCCCCTCTTTTATGGAAAAAGAGACATCGAAAATCCCTTTATGGTCACCATAATCCTTGGTCAATTCGTGAATTTGTATTATGTCCATCTGTTCAATATTTGGTATTCAAAAATATTCTAACTCGGGCTATCGAATAATGCCACCGCCGACCAAATCATCTCCTTCATAAAAAACAGCACTTTGTCCGGGGGTAATGGCATCGACCGGAGCCAGAAAAGTACACAACAATCCTTCGTCCGTGTGGGACAATCGCGCGGCAGCCCCCTGACTGCGGTAACGCACCCGTACAGTCAAAAGCAGATCTTCCGGAATTTGTGCATATTTCATCATATTCACTTGGTCAATATAACAACTCATTTGGTTCAAATCCTCTTTATGTCCCAAAACCACGCGATTCAAGGTGGGCTGTACTTCGAGCACATAGGCCGGATACCCCAACGCAATTCCCAACCCTTTCCGTTGGCCGATGGTATAATTTGGATAACCGCTATGTTTGCCCAATACGCGACCTTCCCTGTCCACAAAATCTCCGGCCGGAAAACGGGTTTTATAATCCTCCACACGTTCCTCGAGAAATTGACGATAATCATTATCGGGAATAAAACAAATCTCCTGACTTTCTCTCTTTTTCGACAAAGAGACATATCCGTGGGCAGCCGCAAAATCGCGAACTTCCTGCTTGGTCATCTTCCCCAACGGGAACAACGTTGCCGCTAAATTCTCCTGCGTCAATGTCCATAAAAAATAGGTTTGATCTTTTCCTGTATCTGTTCCTTTACGAAGGAAATAACGATCTTTATGATTTATAACTTGCGCATAATGACCGGTAGCAATCTTCTGACAACCATATTCACGCGCCATATCGAGCAACAATCCCCACTTAATGTAAGAATTACAACGCACACAAGGATTGGGCGTCCTCCCCTCCAAATATTCTGCCACAAAATCATCAATCACCTTATCCTCAAACTCTTTGCGAACATCAAGTATATGATGTTCAAATCCCAACTGTTCCGCCAAACGCTTGGCCTCAAAAAGCGCATCCACATTACAGCATCCTTTTTCCTTTTCCATGCAGGCCGTAGAAATCGAATCATACGTCCTAAACGTAACTCCTACAAGTTCATAACCTTGCTCCAGCAACAACAACGCTGCCACACTGCTGTCAATACCGCCACTCATGGCCATCAGCACTTTCTCTTTCATAATTCAAACACCTTTTCTATATAA
>JAKIZI010000029.1 GCA_022708105.1 Bacteroidota bacterium | reverse complement strand
GTACCTTGAAAGGGTTCGCCGCTGGCTTTTCGCTTCGCTATGTAGGTGAGCACACTCCAAAAAAAACTTTACCTTATCTGCTGTTTATACTCATAAAGTATCCTCCCCAATTACTACTTTCTATGGTGAATGACAAATAAGGTAAAGTTTTGCCCACCTTCCCCGAACACTTTATATTTTGATTATATTCTATGCCATAACAGTGCTATTTTCAATCAGTTACGGTTTTTATTCTTAAAATTTTTGCCCAGGACCGACGGCTCCATATCCGTCATAAGGGGCGGGGGCGGCGGTGGGACTTTCCCCTACTCGCCCTCGCGGGTGATGGGACCATCCCCCCGTGGCCCCCTGGGTTCCCGTGTCGGGCGTACCTGAATTTTTTGTATATTTGCGCCAGTTCTTTGAGAGGTCATCGTAAAGGATAAAACGGACAGAATCCCCCGTTTTTGTACCATTATTGTACCATAAAACGCTAATGCGCTAACAGTCAGCACCGATTACATAAGAAGAGGTAAAATAATGACGAACTAAGCGAAGAATCAAGCATAACATGAACTCTTCCGAGATAAGGTGTAGCCCGAAAGGTTACACCTTTTTTTTTACATCATATCCAAAGGAGTTTTGATGTTCTATTTTGAGGAAGGCTTGCAACCAAAAAACATTATCGAAATTTCCTTTTTTCTCTTTCGTACTTTTGTCTTGATACAAAAGTACCAAAAAATCAAGGCAAAAAGAATGCCCCCCGCTCTGCCAAGCAGCTAAGCGCAGAAAACTCACTGCACTCTTGTAATTGCGTATATGCATCGCTATACCTTTGCAAACGCAATCCTTGTTCAAATGTTGAAAGCAAATTATTTATGTTCATTGCTTCATAATTATGGTGCAATTGCAAAGGGAGGCAATATTCGTAAATATATAAAAAAACAAAATTATTGTTTATTATCATTATGTTATCATAAATACAAAATTTTATTTACTAATATTATAAGATTTGTATTTACTAAAGTTTTATATTTGTTGCGTAAATGAAACGTTGCCAACAATACTAGAAGACAGAAACATACTACATAATCATGGGAAAAAGAAGAAATAGTCAAGCAGAATTTGTAAGATGGTTTGGACCACTTTTAGATGCTCTCAGACAGCTTGGTGGTTCGGCAAAACCTAGAGAAGCATCGGATAAGATTGCTGAGAACCTAAATCTGCATGACGAAAAATTAAATGAGTTGCTGGACTCTGGACAATCAAGATATTATAATCAAGTTGCTTGGGCTAGACAATATCTTGCTTGGGAAGGACTTGTTGATACATCACAGCATGGCATATGGGCTTTATCATCAAAAGGAGAATCTACAACATTGACAGATGAACAATCTCGTGAGATATTTTTAAAATGGGTTGATATTCATAGAAAGGCAAAGCAAGACAAAACTGAAAAGAAGATAATTGAAGAACTTGAAGAAAACGAACCAGATGAAATTCAAGCTGCAAATAAAATGGATTTATTGCAAGTTCTTCAAAATCTGACTCCAGAAGGTTTTGAAAAAATTTGTCAACGATTATTACGTGAATCTGGATTTGAAAAAGTTGTTGTTACAGGACAATCTCATGATGGTGGTATTGATGGTTATGGAACTTTAGAAATGAATCCATTTGTAAGTTTTAAAGTATTGTTTCAATGTAAAAGGTACAAAGGGACTGTTTCAAGGGCGCAAGTTGGTGATTTTAGAAATGCAATGATTGGCAGAGCTGAGAAAGGAATTATTATGACAACAGGTACTTTCTCCACTGATGCAATTAAAGAAGCAAATAGAGAAGGTGCACCACAAGTTGAATTAGTTGATGGTGAAAAATTGGTTGAAATGTTTAAACGTGTAGAATTGGGAGTAAAACCTAGGACTGTTTACGAAGTTGATTTGCCATTTTTTGAACCCTATATGGAAAAAGATAAAGAAAGCACAGTTGGCAACCCAGTATCTACAAAATAGGCGCAATAGTAGTAAATTCAACGGCAGTATCTCGCTTCAACTTTGTAACGGTTTGACAAGTCTGAAGCCCACAACCGCCTACTTTGTACATACTCACCGTTATAGGGCATTAAAAAAAACGGCTCAACATCGTATAATATAAGCTCATACTGTATCATTATTTTTCGGATATTTATCGAATAAAAACGAATCATATAGGATCAATTAAGATTTTTATTGTATTTTTGCTTTATGGAAAATACTGTACATACGTTTAGACTAAATATTGATTGGAAACTTATTCGACTTATAAGCCAAATTGATAGATTTGATGCTTCGTGGACTTCTATCGAAAAAAAAGAAGGACAGAGTTTAAAGCAATTAAAAACAATTGCAACAGTTCGAAGTGTAGGGGCTTCAACAAGGATAGAAGGCTCAAAAATGTCTAACGAAGAGGTGGAAGTATTGCTTAAAGAAATTGATATCACTAAGATTGTCGATAGAGATTCACAAGAAGTTGTCGGATACTTCGAAGCATTAGATTTAATTTCGGAATCTTTTGAAGATATTCCAATTACAGAAAACAGTTTAAAAAATTTACACAACATTCTACTGAAACACAGCAAAAAAGACGAATGGCACAAGGGAGATTATAAGCAACATAGCAATGTTGTGGAGGCAAAATTGCCCGATGGCACACAACAGGTAATATTTCAAACAACAGAACCCGGATTTCCGACACAAGATGCGATGGGACAATTGATAAATTGGTATGATAACGACAAAGAAACTCATCCACTAGTAAAATGTGCATTGTTTGCCTATGAATTTGTTAGTATTCATCCTTTTCAAGATGGTAACGGAAGATTAAGCAGGTTGCTTTCTACCCTACTACTTTTAAAAAATGGATATAAATGGATTCAATATGTAAGTTTTGAACACGAAATAGAGAGTCGAAAAACTGAATATTATAGAGTTTTAAGGAGTTGTCAGGCGCATAGGCCAGATGAAGATGTGACAGAGTGGATTCAATTCTTTTTTGATGCTCTTGGCAATATTCAGAAACAATTAATGATAAAACTTGAAAATAAAGGCGTTGAAACAAGATTATCACCACGCGAAAAATCAATTTTAACATTTATTGAAAATCATGCTGGTTGCAAGTCTGGCGATATTTCTAAACGTCTTGGAATTCCAAGTCCAACAGTTAAAAGAATTTTACCGGAATTAGTAAAACAAAACCTAATTGAAAAATTTGGGACAGGTCCAGGGACTAATTATTCTATAAAATAAAAAACGCCCAATAATACCACCTATATGCTATGCGGATGTATATGGGTAAAATTCAGGGAACGTCATTTCCGAACAATAACAGGACCTCTGAATAGTAGAATCGCAACTTTTATCCGCACAGCACATAGTTCCGTCCGTTGTAGGGAATTTGACCGAACGGCTTCCAAACATAAGAGAATGATAAAATGATTATATCAAAAAAGGATAAAAAAGAAAGTCTGAGAGTTGGTCAATTAATCAAAAAGATTGAGTTGATAGATGAAAAATACGTTAATGAGGAATCGAATAAAATCTCACAGAAACAACCTTTCCTAATTTCTTTAATTCTTGGTTATCGTTTTGATTTAAAACCTCTTGAATTAGAGGAAATAATGAAAGTTATCTTTCTAATCTGGGAGTTCTTTAAAAAACATCCTCAAACAGAAATCGCAAAGATTACGGAGACTCAGTTTATGAGAATTCAACAACGGAATGTTTATATGCTCAAATATTTTGAAGGAGAACAGAGCAGAAATTCAAAACTTGAAGTTATTTCTGCTGATTTAGAAAATTTAAATTCAAAGTCATTATTTACAGAAGTTATTTTTCAATTCAACCAAAAAGTTCCACTTTTAAATATGAAAAACGAAACACGAGGTATAATATTGGTTGGATTAAAAAGTTTAATTGAATGTTTTGAGGAAATAATAACTTTTAAAAAATAAGTTATGGGATTAAGAGAAATAAAATCAGAAATAAATAAGCTTAATAAAGAGGAATTGATAAAACATATTTCTGAACTTTATAAGAAATATCAACCTGTAAAAGAATATTTTGACTTCTATTTAAATCCCGATGAAAAGAAACTACTCTAACAATACAAAGAAAAAGTTAAAGAAGGATTTTTTCCAAAAAGAGGATATCAATTAAAACTTTCGATTTCAAGAAAAGCTATAAATGATTTTAAAAAGCTTGGAACATCGGCAGAAAATTTGGCTGATTTATTACTGTATTTCGTAGAAAATGGAGTTAAATTAACTAATCAATATGGTGATATAGATGAAAATTTCTATACTAGTCTCGAGAATACTTATTCAAATGCGCTGAACTTAATTGCTAAAAATGGATTGTTAGAAAAATTTCAAAATAGAGCAAATAGAATAATTACAGAAACAGAAAATATTGGCTGGGGATTTCATGATTATTTGGAAGACATATATTATCAGTATTATGAATAAAAACGCCCAACAACATCATAGGAATTAAGCGCCCCCGAAAAAACTTTGAAACATAAAAGTGCTATAACCTTTTTAAAAGAAGTAAGAACAAATAATTTGTTTTGACCTCATTATCAATAATAATTGTAAATTTGCTTTTTAAATTTTAGTAGTATAGAGCAAAGAAATAATTGTTAAAATGAATAAATCCAAAATATCGATACGTTTTTTTGATGACCGCGAAGTTCGTGCACTTTGGGATGAAGATAATTCTAAATGGTGGTTTTCGGTGTTGGATGTCGTTGCTGTACTTACTGATCAAAGTGATTATACCAAGAATCGTAACTATTGGAAATATCTTAAAGCCAAATTAAAGAAAGAAAACAGTCAAGTGGTTAGTGCCACTACCCAGTTGAAAATTCTTGCTCCAGACGGGAAGAAACGTTTAGCTGATATGTTAGATTATAATGGTATCATTACTCTTGGTAAAGAGTTTCCTAGTAAAAAGGCAAACCGATTTATTGAATGGTTTACGTACAGCGATGAAACCATAGATGGAAAAAGCAAGACAAAAGCCTACGCCTTATTTGACAGTTCGTTTATCAACAGCATAGAGGTCGGCACAATAAAAGGTTTACAACAGATTCATGGATATTTGTTTGGTGGTTTATATGATTACGCAGGACAAATTAGGCAAAAAAACATATCAAAAGGCGGATTTCAATTTGCTGCATCACGTTTTTTAAACGAAACTTTTAAACAAATAGAATCCATGCCTGAAACAACATTAGAAGAAATCGTTGAAAAGTATGTTGAAATGAACATTGCACACCCGTTTATGGAAGGCAACGGCAGAAGTACCCGGATATGGTTGGATTTAATATTGAAAAAACAGCTAAGTAAATGTGTTGATTGGAGTAGAATTCCCAAAATAGATTATATGAATGCGATGGTTCAAAGTCCTGTAAATAGTGATGCCCTAAAGTTACTGTTGAAGAGTGCTTTAACAAGTAAAATCAACGACCGGGAGATGTTTATGAAGGGTATTGACTATTCGTATTATTACGAAGAGAATGACTAGGGAAATAATTATAAAATCATAACTGAAGAAACACTATTCCATAACATCATAGGAATTAAGCGAAACACGCCATAAAAAACACTTTGAGGGATTAACTTTCAAAGTGTTTCGATTTAATTCATTGTTGAACGGAACTTTCGGGAGTGAGCATTTTTTAAATTACCTCATCTATCATTTCTTTAAAAAAGAGCGCCATCGAATACGAAGCTTGGTTTTACTCAAAACCAAGCGTGGTTTTACTCAAAACCAAGCGTGGTTTTACTCAAAACCAAGCGTGGTTTTGTTCAAAACGAAGCGTGGTTTTACTCAAAACCAAGCGTGGTTTTTGTTCGAGGGAAGCGTGGTTTTTGTTCGAGGGAAGCTTCATACGACTATCATCGAAATTTAGCATAATGCCACGGAGGAAGGTCGTAGCAAGTTGCTCGGCGTGAGGCGTTTAGGTGGAAAGCCCGCAAAGACGGGAGGCGATGTGGACGCTGCTGCAAAAGAGCGACCGGAGGAAGCTCCTTTTGCAGCTTGCGGCCACACGACTACCGGCTGCGGACTTGGAACCGGACGCCGGCGGCGAAGCCGACACGCCCAAAACATAATTCATAATCAAAAAAATAAATCCATAGCGATTTTCTTTTGGTCTTTATCATATAAAATTAAATTAAATGTTGTATTTTTGCAATTAACTTGAATATGATGATTTATCTCTAAAAATGAAGAAGAAAACTACGATTCCATTCGCAATAACTATTTTGAAATTTAAAAGGTGCGCTTTATGAAAGGGATAGTTTTAGCCGGGGGATCCGGTACCCGTTTACATCCGATTACATTGGCCATGAGTAAGCAGTTGATGCCTATTTATGACAAGCCGATGATTTATTATCCGATTTCAACATTGATGCTTGCGGGGATTCGTGAGATTTTGATTATTTCAACGCCGCATGATTTGCCGCATTTTGAAAGATTATTGGGCGATGGGCATCAAATTGGTTGTCATTTTGAATATAAAGTGCAGCATGTTCCAAATGGACTCGCACAGGCATTTGTTCTCGGAGCTGATTTTATCGGTCAAGAGAAGGCAGCGTTGGTCCTCGGAGATAATATTTTTTACGGGGGCGGATTTGAAAAAAATCTTATTGCCAATAATGATCCCGATGGCGGAATTGTTTTCGCTTACCACGTTTCAGATCCAGAACGTTACGGCGTTGTGGAATTCGATAAAGAGATGAATGCCATTTCCATAGAAGAAAAGCCTAAAATTCCCAAATCCAATTATGCGGTACCGGGATTGTATTTCTATGATAATTCGGTGGTTGAGGTGGCGAAAAACATTCAACCCAGCAAAAGAGGAGAATATGAAATTACCGATGTGAACCGTTTTTATCTTGAAAATAATAAATTAAAAGTGTGCAAAATGGACCGTGGTACTGCCTGGTTGGATACGGGCACTTTCAAATCTTTAATCGATGCGACTCAATTTGTTCAAGTGGTGGAAGAGCGACAAGGGCTCAAAGTCGGGTGCATTGAAGAGGTGGCTTTTCAAATGGGGTATATTGGAAAAGAAGAGTTGTTGGCAGTTGCAGAGCCTCTTTTAAAGAGCGGATACGGACAATATTTAATCAATTTAATTAAATAAAAATCAGATGAACCAATCACTTATTAAGCCCTTTGCAGTTTTGTTCATTCTTTGTATGGCAATGCTTGTCGGCACGAGTTGCACCTCGAAAGAGAGTCGTGCATCGGAACAGGCGGATCAATCAAAACTTGCATCAGAGAAAGAGTTACAACCCACAAATCAAGACAACATGAAAAACAGAACCCGGATTTTATTTACCACTTCATTGGGAGACATTACCATTGCCTTATATGATGAAACTCCCTTACATCGTGATAATTTTATTAAATTAGTAAAAGAAAATTATTATGATGGAATTTTATTTCACAGGATAATTAAAGAATTTATGATTCAGACGGGAGATCCTAACTCTAAAACCGCCAAAGCGAATGAGCAATTGGGTAACGGCGGTCCCGGATATACAATTCCGGCAGAATTTGTTTCTTCTCTGATTCACAAAAGAGGTGCTGTAGCTGCTGCCCGCACCGGCGACCACATGAATCCCCAAAAGGCCTCTTCGGGGTCTCAATTTTATATTGTGGACGGAAAAAAATGGAGTGTTGCAGATATGAACAGCATTGCTGCACAAACAGGGAAAAAATTTACTCAGGAACAAATAGAAATATATTCTACACTTGGAGGATCGCCATTCTTAGATGGTGATTATACGGTTTTTGGAGAAGTTATTTCCGGAATGGAAATTGTAGATAAAATTGCTTCTCAGAGTAAAGACCGCTTTGATAGACCGACTACAGATATTAAAATTATCTCTGCCCGAATTATTGAACCGTAAACAGATTATTTTTTCTCAAGGATATGTCTAAAATACAAAAATTACATACTGAAATTGACAATTTTGTGATTGATTCAGCGGAGACGCTGGAGCAATACAGACTGCAATTTTTAAGTAAAAAAAGTGAATTACAGTCATTGCTAAGTGACATAAAAAATATTGCACCGGAAGAGCGGAAGCAATATGGGATTTTAGTTAATGAACTCAAGCAAAAGGTCCAAATCGTTTATGATCAGAGCAAGGAAAAACTGGAATCGTCCGTTTCCTATTCTGTGGGGCTAACAGATGTAACCCGTTCTGCAAAAGGCATTGAGTTAGGAGGATTACATCCAATTTCGATTGTGATGAATGAGGTTTGTGAAATATTTGAAGCAATTGGATTTTCAAGAGTTCCCGGACCTGAAATTGATGATGATTGGCATATTTTTTCTGCATTAAATTTTGCGGAAGAGCATCCTGCCCGTGACATGCAGGACACATTCTTTGTGCATACCAATCCCGATATTGCTTTACGCACACACACATCTTCGTTGCAGGTACGCGTTATGGAGAATGAAAAACCACCCATTAGGGTTATTTGTCCGGGTCGTGTGTATCGTAACGAAGCCATTACTTCGCGGGCACATTGTATGTTTCATCAAGTAGAAGGGTTGTATATAGCAGAGCATGTTTCATTTGCAGAGATGGAGCAGACCTTATTCTACTTTGCCAAACAGATGTTTGGTGAAGGAACCAAAATACGGTTGCGTCCTTCCTATTTTCCTTTTACAGAACCATCTGCCGAAATGGATGTGTCATGTAATATTTGCGGTGGGGCGGGCTGTGCCTTATGCAAACACTCCGGATGGGTGGAAATAATGGGTTGTGGAATGGTAGATCCTAACGTACTTGAAAATTGCAATATTGACAGTACCATATATACCGGCTATGCTTTTGGAATCGGAATTGAACGAATGACACAAGTAAAATATAAAACAAATGATATTCGTTTGTTTTTTGAAAATGATGTTCGATTCCTTCAACAATTTCAAACCGTTAAATAAAATAATAAACAGATTACTTTTTAATCAAAAAAAATTCCTATATTTGCAACCCAAAAAAATGACGCCGAAAGAAAAGAGTAAACGGGATGAATTTAGGCTCAGAATTGCCGGAATAAGTCTTGGAAATCACACATTTTCAATTACTTGTGACGAATTGTTCTTTGAAATATCCAACATATCAGAATTGCAGGGAGGATCTCTTCAATTGCAAATTGATATGGAAAATCAGGAAAAAATGTTGAATTTACATTTCCATATTCAAGGAAATGTTGTTGCCCCTTGTGATCGATGTTTGGATCCGGTTGAAATTCCTTTGGAATTTACGGAACAATTGGTAGTGAAGTTGGTGGAGCAACCCGATGAAAGTCTTAATGAAGATAATCTTTGGTTTATTGATGAGAATGAATATGCTTTAGATGTTTTTCATTTTGTTTATGAAATTATCAGATTGGCTCTTCCTATAAAGATTACCCATCCGGATGATGAACAAGGAAACTCCACATGTAATCCTGAAATATTAAAAATATTAGAAAATCTCTCACTAAAAGAATCGCAAATTGATCCAAGGTGGGAAGCGTTAAAACAGATAAAACAAGATTAGAAACATTATAAAAAAAAATAGTCATGCCGAATCCCAAAAGAAGACACTCAGCAATGAGAAGAGATAAGAGAAGAACTCATGATTTCATGACCGCTCCTCAATTAACCACTTGCAGCCATTGTGGTGCTGCCATTCTGACACACAGAATTTGTCCGGAATGTGGTTACTACAGAGGAAAACAAGCCATTGAAATTAAAGGCGAAGCTTAATAATTAGAGTTTACGCATTCATTTTTTTTAATGACAAGCGATTCTTTAGAACTGGTATTTGCCACACATAATTTACATAAAGTAAAGGAAGTTGCGGCCATTATCGGTTCTCGTTTTATTATTAAAAGTTTATCAGATCTTAGTTTTTTTGAAGATATTCCTGAAACTGCAGATACCATTTCGGGGAATGCGCTTCAAAAAGCACGTTTTGTGTTTTCCCGGTTTCATTGTAATTGTTTTGCAGATGATACGGGATTGATTGTAGAAGCATTAGATAATCGTCCCGGGGTTTATTCAGCCCGTTATGCGGGAGAAAATGCTTCATACGAAGACAATGTTCGTAAATTATTGAAGGAATTGGAGGGGAAAACAAATCGAAAAGCCGCTTTTGTGACCGTTATTGCAGTTATTATTGATGGAAAAGAACATTTGTTCGAAGGTAGAATAGAGGGAGAGATTATTAAAGAAACAAGAGGTACGGGCGGGTTTGGTTACGATCCTGTTTTTTTACCTGCTGGAAGTGAGTTGACTTTTGCTGAGATGGAAGAGTCCCTGAAAAATAAGATGAGTCATCGGGCGGTTGCGTTGAACAAGATGCTCGAATATTTTGCTAAATAAGTTTATACAGTTGCTTAGATTTGTGGATTTTATAATTTTTGGCAACTTTACTCGTTATATTAAAAATTAAAAATAAAGATGAAAAGAAGTTTGTTGTTCTTTGTAGTTACTTTGCTATTTTTGGGCAGTTATGCACAAACGGCAAAGTACAGCAATGAATTTCTATCATTGGGGGTCGGAGCTCGTGGGTTGTCCATGTCGAATACCTTAACAGCTTTGTCAAATGATGTAACGTCTGCCTATTGGAATCCCGCAGGATTAAGCAGAATGGAACAAAAGTATCAATTATCTTTGATGCATGCTGCCTATTTTGCCAATATTGCTCAATATGATTATGCCGGAATTGCTTACAAAATTGATACCGTTTCAACGGTTGCTTTTAGCTTTATAAGACTTGGGATTGATAATATAATGAATACTACGCTCTTGATGGATAATCAAGGGAATTTTGATTACGACAGAATTTCGATGTTCTCCACTGCAGATATGGCTTTTTTGCTTTCTTATGCTCATCAAATAAAGAAGGTAAAAGGCTTATCCATAGGAGCTAATGTCAAAATAATCAGACGCAACATTGGGGATTTCGCAGGTGCCTGGGGATTCGGGCTTGATTTTGGGGTTCAATATCACCACAAGGGGTGGCAAGCTGGAGCGATGCTTCGGGATGGAACTTCCACATTCAATGCATGGAGCTATAATCTTAGTGATGAGGTTATAGAGGTATTTCAGCAAACCGGCAATGAAATACCCGAGAATTCTCTAGAAATAACATTGCCCAAATTATTGGTGGGAGCAGGAAAATATATTAATTTCGGAAAAGGATTTAATGGTACATTTGCTATTGATTTTGATTGTACATTTGATAAGAAACGAAATACTTTAATACGAAGCAATTTCATCAGTATCGCCCCCCACTTCGGAATGGAGCTCGGTTATAAAAATATTGTTGCCCTTCGCGCCGGAATCGGAAATTTCCAACAAGAAAAAGATTTTGAAAATAAAACCAAGACTACGATGCAAATTAATCTCGGTTTAGGGGTTAATATTAAAAATATTGTTTCTATTGATTATGCATTGACCGATATCGGAGATTTATCCATTGCTCCGTATTCACATGTATTTTCTTTAAGAGTAGCTTTAAATCATTTTTCAAAACCACAGAAAAAAATCCTTGATAATTAAATAAAAATCATTTATTAACCTATTTATATTACAATTATGAGTAAAATAGTCAACGAAAAAGAAATTCAAGAGAGAATTGAATATTACAAATCTCTTCCTTTAAAACATTTTGATGAAGCCTCTGCTTACCGATTTATTTTAAATTCAATAGATTTAACAACATTGGAGGGTTCAGACAATAAACAAAAGATTGATGAATTGTGTCACAAAGCGATGCAATTTAAAACAGAAGAAAAAAACATTCCTACGACAGCTGCGGTTTGTGTATATCCTACGTTTGTAGCACAAGCCAAAGAGATTTTAAAAGGAAGCAATGTTAAAGTAGCTGCTGTTGCAGGAGCATTTCCGTCAGGTCAATCACCTATTGAAATTAAAGTGGCTGAAGTTGAATACACGGTTGCTCAAGGAGCTGATGAAATTGACATGGTTATTTCCAGAGGAAAATTCCTTGAAGGAAATTATCAAGAAGTGTATGATGAGATTGTAGCTATTAAAAAAGCTTGCGGAAAAGCAAGATTAAAAGTTATTCTTGAAACAGGAGAATTGCAGTCGCTGACCAACATATACAAAGCTGCTGAAATTGCCATTGAAGCAGGTGCTGATTTCATTAAAACATCTACAGGAAAAATACCGGTAAATGCAACTCCTGAATCTTTCCTTACGATGTTGGATGTATTGAAAGCTCATTATGAAAAAACCGGAAAAGTAGTAGGGATGAAGCCTGCCGGAGGAATTGCTGATGCTGAAACCGCAATAGCTTATTTGAAAATATTAGAAAATGTATTGGGAGAACCTTGGTTAAATAATCATTATTTCAGAATCGGAGCCAGCAGATTAGCGGACCGTATTTATGAAAAATGTATTTAATATAATCAATTAATATTTTATAATTTTCTGATTATAAGTTTGTTGATTTTGATTTTCTATTTTTATTACATAGATTCCCGAATTAATTTCGGGAATTTTTATTTCCGCAAATTGTGAAAATCCCGAAATCTTTGTTGCAAAAATTTCTCTGCCTTGTATATCAAAAAGTCGAACCATCACGTCTCCCGATATAGAAGTTGAAGCGATATACAGTTTATCGTTGAACGGATTCGGAGTAATTTGACACTCTAACGTAGATAACTCTTGGATAGAAGTCGGGTTTTGGGTAGCACTTATAAACACTTGATCCACATAAACCTTATTTTGTCCTGATGTCCTGAACGCGAGATGTTTATGCGTAGTAGAAATGGGAATATTGGTCAGATTAATGGGTTTCCAAACGCCGGCTTGGGTAGTTATGGTTTGAAATTCGATAAAACCATTTAATGTAGATTGGTCGGGCATCATTCCAATTTGAACAGATTCTGTTACATCGCTATATATAGTGAAAGAAAGATTCACAATATCGTTTGGAGTAGCTATAATTTTAGGAGAAACGACCATAGAGTTGCTTTGGAGTTGTTCTATGAGAAGTGCATTTGAATGATATACAATTAAGGTTTCGGCCACATAAATTTGGTTGATCACAGTATCAATTCCATCTACAACCGTTCCTTGATAAGCAATTCCGGCACAGCCGTATCCCATTTTTCCAATCATTGTTTGGCCGTTTGTATCGGGCATTGAGAGGTTTCCTGCAATTGTGACGCCATTAGTAACGCCGCCAACGTAGGCAGATCCGCCGCCGCCGCCAGAAGAATAGGAGCCGCCGCCGCCACCGCCATAGTAACCTCCGCCGCCACCGCCGGAGCCGCCCGCAGAGGAACTGCATCCCCCACTCGCTCCGGTTCCACCTGCATAGGTTGATGAATTTCCTGCTGATGCAGCACCACTATAACCATAACCACCTCCGCCATAGAGATAACCGCCGGATTGTCCGCTGCTACCACCGGAGCCACCGGAATATTGTGTTCCACCATAGCCGTAATATCCACTTCCGCTACTAGGAGATCCATTAATTCCGGAAAGACCTCCACCTGCTCCGCCGTTACCACCGGATCCATGGTAAGATCCACCACTATACGAGCCGCCGCCGCCGCCACCACCACCGCCGGCTACCAATACCATTGTTCCATTTTTCTTAATCATGCTAAAGCCACCCCCACCGCCGCCACCGGCCGCATATTGACCACTGCACCAAGCACCTCCTGCACCGCCACCACTTCCATAAGCACCGTTTCCACCCGGACAATTAGGGCATACCGGATGCGATGCCGCTGATTCTCCCATTCCTCCCACAATGATGGTTAAAATATCTCCGGGAGTAGTGCTTAACGTTCCGGCAGCATACCCGCCATTTCCTCCTACACCTGCCGTATAAGTCCCTTTGCCTCCATCTCCCCCTTGCGCTCCCCATACAGATAAGCCGATGGTAGTGACATTTGCAGGAACAGTCCATGTTTGTGGCGAACCGGTGTAATTAAAATAACGCACAATAGATCCTATTGTATAATTGGTATCATAGCGATAAGTCGTATCATAACGCAATACCGAAGAAGTGTCCGTAGGGTTGTATGCAATAACATTTGCGGTGGGCAATACTGCATTTTTCCAACAGGAGTTAAGGCCTAAAGGATAACTTTCAAAATTTTCAGAAAAAGGAGGAATCATATCACATGCACGATCCGTATTTTCCAATAATCCTTTTGCATTCAATTCTTCAATCATAATTGGTGAATTGTTATTTTTGCCTTTATTATTCTGAAAATCATAAGGAAAATCATCAATTAGTTTTTTAAGAGGCCAGTCAGAACTGCTTCCGTATGACACGAATATTCCTATCAAAAATAAACCTGCCCAAAAGACGATGACTCTTTTTTTTATTTTTTTCATTTTATTTTTTATCATTATAAATATTAAAATAATTATCTGATTATCGTTACGGAACTGTGATATTTGTGAATTTCATCAGGATTTACGTCGATACTACATTTATATAATACGGTATAAAAATAAACCCCGTCTGTTGCTTGTGCACCTAAAATCATTCCATCCCAAAATTCTTTTTTATCATCGGTATGAAAAACACGCTTTCCCCAACGATCGTAAATATCTAATTCATAAAAATAAATATCTTCAGAAGTTTCAATCACAAAAAAATCATTAATCTGATCTCCGTTCGGGGTAAAAACATTATATGCGTATATCTCACAGTAACAAGGAGGAAGCAAAATATGAACATTCATTTCATCTCTTAATTCACAGCCGAAATCATTAGACACTACGACAGAATAATCACCCTCTCCCGTTACTGTTAACGTCTGATTGGTACTGTTATCATGCCATAAAAAGTGATCATAATCAGAGGATGCGTCCAATTCAAATGGAATAAAATCCGGCTCACAGATGATTGTATCATTTCCTAAATTTAATGAAGGAAGTACGTGAACAAAAATAGTAATTGTCGTATCAAAAACACATTGCGGGTGCATATAAAATTGCAAATGATATTCGGTCGTTACGGTGGGATTCAAATAATAGTTGGAAACACCATTAGGTTGTATGTTGTCCACCCTTCTAATGACTACTCCATTTTGAATAATATCCATGGTTACCAATTGAGAATTAGCAATTGAAGAAACAACAAGTTCTGCATCGTCTCCTTTACAGATAGTATCTGAAAACGAGATTTGAATGTTGGGGTCATCAGGAATAATAACGGTTAATGTATCTGAAGTTTCACAACCCAAAAGACTCCCTACGGTAACAAAATAGCTCCCTGCCTGATTTACATTCATTGTGGAATCTGTTGATAAATCATTCCAGAGATAATAATCATATTGATTGCTGGCATTAAGTTCAAAGGGAGCGAAATCATTTTCACAAATCAGAGTGTCATTACCAAGATTTAAAGGGGGTAAGGGGATAACGCGTATCGTAAATGAAGTATCTTCTTCACAATTATTCAACGTATAAACACGCAAAAGATAATTGGTTGTAGTAGATGGAGTCAGTTGATGGTGACTGCTTCCATTGGGTGTGAGAATCCCTGTCAGTTGTGTAATGCCGTTTACTTCAAGTGAGTACACCAAAGAATCATTGCTTTGAGAATACAGAAAGAAATCGGCAGGAGTACCTTCACAAATCGTGTCGGGAATAGTATAAGTAAAAACGGGTTGAGGATATACATGTACACGAAAAATATCTAAATTTTCACATCCGTTGGCATTACTATATGTATATGTAGCGGTATAAAAAGCAGAATCTCCGGGGATGGCAAATTGGTTCCCGCTAATTCCATTGCCACTATATGTTCCCCCACTCGGTGAACCTCCCTGAAGTGCTATAGTTTCGGTTGCTTTACATAAGCCTACATCCGGATGTGTGACGGTGGGTTCATAATTATGTACTATATAACAAGCTGTCGCCGTATTTCCTATTTGATCGGTTACCAATACACAATACTCTCCGGCACATAATCCTACTGCTGTATCTGTGGTTTGAAATTGGGGGTCATCCCATCGATACGTGTAAGGGGGAACTCCGCCGGTTACGGTAACATAAGCTTTTCCGTTACAAGTAATTGTAGGAAGTGGATTACAAGTACTATTGCAATTTCCGTATGTTGGAGATGCTCCAATATCATAAGCCCATGGTCCTCCGTCAGGAATTCGTCTATAACTCACCCCAGCAGAAATATAAGAAGCAATATAATTCTTTTGTCCGGCAGGAATTTGATCGTAGGTTGGAAGGGTGCCGGGAAACCCGCAATCACCCATCAGCGGATTACAAGGATTGCAAGACATGCATGAGTTGCTTTGGGTTGCCCAAGAAATTCCGTCTTGTGGAACACCATTTTGATCATAAAAAGCAAACCATCCCCCTGAATTTGGGAACCAAAGACGACTTCCTCCACCGAGGCAAACTCTTGAATTAACAACAATTTCTATTGTTTTACCCCCATTTTGAACCAGTAATGCAGGTGGCACCGCCGGAGCCAGAATCCCACGAACTACAACGAAACCTTGAGCCGGAACTATAGTGCCCTGAGGAATAGAAAAACCACCACCGTAAGTGCTTCCATCATTGGTATTGTTCCCTAAAAAATAACATGAAATATCCACAGGTTCACATTGATTGGGATTGTATAACTCTATCCATTCCCCCTCATTATCCCCAACGGAAAACCCCGGCCCTGTACCGTATATAGACCCATCTCCAGCCAAAGGACTTAACATCACTTCGTTAATCAAAATAGAAGGTCCCGAGTAATTACAGCCACTACCATTACACACAGTATTTATAATCCCATTGGTTGTTAGTTGAATCTGTCCAAATGAGGTGATAATAATGCTATAAAAAAACCATAAAAATAGGGCAACTTTCTTCATAACAATCTGAAATTTGGCAAAGTTACAAAAAAATAAAATATTTCTTCAAAATTCCTTCCAAAAATTAAACAGGATGGAATATGTTTGTGAAAAATAATATTGTAACAATCTGATTATTAATCAATAAAAATTATTCAAAAATAGAGTTATTGATTAGTTTTTAATATACTTTTGCAGTGTACTATTAAACTAATACAGCAATACAATAAAATATATTTAATCATTAAAAAGGAATTCTTATGATTCATTTAGAAAACATTCATTTTGGTTATCGTAAGGGACAGGAATTATTTCATGCGTTGGATCTTCACATTGAGAAAGGTCACTTGTATGGATTATTGGGCAAAAACGGTGCCGGTAAAACCACCTTACTGAAAATTATTTGCGGACTTCGTTTTCCGCAATCGGGCAATTCAACCGTGTTGGGTTTTAATTCTAGGCAGAGATGTCCCGACATGATGAGCCGAATCTTCTTTTTACAAGAAGAATTTTTTGCACCGCATCTTAAGATT
>JAKIZI010000028.1 GCA_022708105.1 Bacteroidota bacterium | reverse complement strand
GATTCGCGATGCTTTTCAAAAAGAGGGGCTGCTTATTTTTCATGATTCGGCATCGCTGCAACAGGAATTATTGTCGATAAACCCACACAATTCTGTCTTTCTCCTGATGAGTTCCGGTAATTTCGGAGGCATTCAGGTCGATGAGTTCGGGAGCAAAATAGTGGCGGCCGAGTAACGGAGCAGCTCCGGTGGAAGTACCCCTGAACGGGCTTTTTACTGACGCTTGATTGCTCTTTTTTTTCTTCAAAAAAAGCAGAAAATTAAAAATTGCAATGGGCAAATAGTGTATATTTGCATCGTTAAGCATCCTTTCATCACGCGCAATTTCCTCAATCATGACAGATGACGTTTTAAATAAATTGAAAATCCTTGCGGAGTCGGCGAAGTACGATGTGTCTTGTTCTTCGAGCGGCACCGTGCGTCGGAATACGAACGGGGGATTAGGAAATACCGTCGGCGGGATTGGCATTTGTCACAGTTTTGCAGAGGATGGGCGTTGTATTTCTTTGTTGAAGATTATGCTCACCAACAATTGTATGTATGATTGTGCCTACTGTATTAATCGGCGAAGCAATGACATTCCACGGGCGACACTTTCAGTATCGGAGCTGGTAACATTGACCATTGAGTTTTATCGCAGAAATTACATTGAAGGGTTGTTTTTAAGTTCGGGGGTTTTGCGCAATCCCGATTACACGATGGAACGACTAGTAAAAGTAGCCAAAGACCTTCGCAGTCAATATTTTAACGGGTACATCCATCTTAAGAGTATCCCGGGAGCAAGTCGCGAGTTGGTAACCGAAGCCGGCCTTTATGCCGACCGACTGAGTGTGAATATTGAGATTCCAAATGAGCAAAGTCTTAAACTTCTGGCTCCGGAGAAGAGTTTTGACTCTATTTTCCAACCCATGAAGTTTATTCATCAAGGGATTTTAGAAAATGGCGAAGAGCGTAAGAAATTTCGTGGGGCTCCCCGGTTTGTACCGGCAGGACAAAGCACTCAGATGATTGTGGGCGCAACACCGGAAACAGACCAGGACATTCTTTATTTGTCATCGGCACTCTATAAACGCCCGACCATGAGACGGGTTTACTATTCGGGCTACGTGGCCGTCAACAGTTACGATACGCGACTGCCGGCGCTGCAACAACCTCCCCTCGTTCGCGAAAACAGACTCTATCAGGCCGATTGGCTGATGCGCTTTTATCAATTTAAAGTAGAGGAGATTGTAAACGATGCCTTTCCCAACCTCGACCTCGATGTGGATCCCAAATTGAGCTGGGCGCTCCGGCATCCGGAATTTTTCCCCGTGGATATCAATCGGGCAGACTATGAAATGCTGCTGCGGGTTCCGGGTATCGGGGTTAAATCTGCCAAACTAATCGTCATGTCACGCCAATATGGTGCATTGACCTCTTTTCAGCTGAAAAAAATCGGCGTTGTAATGAAAAAAGCACAGTATTTTATTACTTGTCGCGAACTGCCCATCATGTCCATCCAAGAGCTCAAGCCGGAAATCGTAAAGAATCTGCTCCTGACTCCGAAACATAAAAAAGGAATATTCAATCAGCCGGAACTGCCGTTTGACCCGATATGATTATTTTTACCTACGATAAAACTTTTGAAGGCCTGCTCACTTGCCTTTTTGATGCCTACGCGGGCAAAGTATTTCCCGATGTGCTGCAGGAGGAGACGAGTTTGTTGCCGTTGTTTTACGATGGAGTTTATTCCATTGTTTCCGACCCGACAAAAGCCGAACGGGTTTGGAAAGGATTACAAAAGAAACTCTCCCCCACCGCCCTGACCATGCTATCGGCCTCTTGGTTGGCGGACGGCTTTCCTGAACGCGATATGCTCCTTTTCCGAGTAATGCACAAAGCAATTGATGCTCCGAAAACCATCGAACTAAACTTCGGAGATGCCGACGTTCTGCAGTTGTCACGAATATACAAACAGGTTCGCTACGAAAGAATGCGCGTGATTCAATTTGTCCGTTTTCAAAAATCCGCCGATGAGACCTATTTTGCCGCCTTTGAGCCACAACATAATGTACTCCCCCTGACCATCGACCATTTTCAAAATCGCTTTGCCGGCCAAAAATGGTTAATTTATGACATGAATCGCCAATACGGCTATTATTACGATCTGAAAAGTGTCAGCGAAATCACCATTACTGATAAGGGAACTCCTTTATTAAAGGGTATTTTGGACGACCAATCTATGGCGGAGGACGAACGCCTTTTTCAAAAACTGTGGAAGACTTACTTTAAGGCAATCGCCATCAAAGAGCGCACCAACCCACGCAAACACCGACAAGATATGCCGGTTCGGTATTGGAAATATTTGATTGAGAAACAGTGATATAATTATTTTCCGGACAACAATAGAAAAAAATTACCGCAAAGGCGCTAAGACGCAAAGATTTTGCCTATCTGCGGAGTGAGGCGCTTAGGCGGAAAGCCCGCAAAGACGGGAGGCGATGTGGACGCTGCTGCAAAAGAGCGACCGGAGGAAGCTCCTTTTGCAGCTTTGCGGCCACACGACTACCGGCTGCGGACTTGGAGCCGGGCGCCGGCGGCGAAGCCGACACTCCCAAATAAAAAAAATATTTTTCTTATTCTATTTCATTATCAGTATTTTCGGTCTTCTTCTCGCCGATTTTACAAATCAAGACCGTTCCCTCCTGCGACAATAATTCAACCTCATATCTTTGTTCGATAAATTTTTGCACCGATTCCTGGAAAAGCACGATGACATCTCCGGACGCAACGTTGTCCTTCGACTTGTACTCCATCGGAATATTCTTTTCCTGAATCATTTTTAAATAAAAATCGTGTGGGGCTCCGTAGTCTTCAAAGACCAAAAACTGTCCGTCATGAATAGGCCTGCCGCGATACACTTCTTGCAAATAGTAATCAACTTCCTGCTCCCCTTTTATATAATGACTTCTCTGCGGGTAACAAGTCTTTTTGACAATATGCACGTAAGGAACTATAAAAACAAGCACCATAATAAATAAGGGCAATGCTTTTTGCAGCCATAAAAACCCGGATTTCCTAATTTTGGCACACATCCGAAATAAAAATTCAAAAGAAGGGGCTATCAACAATGCCAAGAACGGAAACATCGGGATATCATACCATGGGAGTTTTGTTTGGGAAGAAGAGATGAGAAGAAATAGACCCAATGCCATAAGGAACGAAAAGAGGGTTAATTTTCGTATTTTATCATCTTTAATCAAAAAACCGGCAACAATCCCCAAGGGAAGGATAAAATACCACGGAATAAAGCGATAAAGAATAAAATTATTATGGAAAAAAAGTAACGGGTGCTCGTGTCCTTCAATAACCGTCAGAAGTCTGCCGCCCAATTCATTTTGCCATACTGCCTGAATATAGCCGGGATTAAATGACTCCCGGAGAAGATAATAGCCGCAGGCAAAAAACAAAAATAGTCCAATTCCTATATAAAAATGTCGATTTTTCAAGAATGCCGTAATTTTTTTCTGAGCTAATGCATAAATAAATAAACTTGGGAAAAAGAACATTCCGGAAATACCTTTTGTCAACACCGCCAATATTGAAGTGAGGAAAAATAGGTAAAGAAATCGTCGATTTTCATATTCACAAAACATAAAAAAGGCCAGACCTGCCATTGTTGTAAAAAGAGTTAGCAATGCGTCATAGTCGCCGGTACGGGTTCCATGCATTTCGATATATCCCCCACTGGTAATAAGCACAAACACGGCAACAATGCCAAAAAGAGTATTTTTGAGGTAGCTCCGTGCAAACAGCAATAATAGGAGGCATGTCAGGAATGCCGCAATGGCGGAGGGCAGACGCACCGCCAACTCATTCACCCCAATTATTTTCATGGCGGCCGTTTGCAGCCAAATCATTAACGGCGGCTTCGTACTCCACATGTCGGGTTCGCCGTTAAAATGCGGAATGAGATAATTGCCGTTTTGATGCATCTCATAAGCATTGATTGCCGATCTCGATTCATCCCAAAAGCGAATCGGCACCTTATCCAAGCCTCCAAACAGCGGAATACTTATAAGAATCAGTAATACTGTCCATTTTATCCATGGCAGCAGTTTGAGTCGCCATTTCGGCAATTGTTTGTTTTCGTGATCTTGATTCATTTGCTGACAATTGAATTCTCTATATTTGTCTGCAAAAATAATTATTTTTGTGATGCTTAGGGACAGTTTCATAAACGAAATGACACCAAAGAAAGAAAAATAATTGACAATATTCGGATAAAAACAAAACAACGAAACTCAGAACATCATACAAATGAAACCAAACACTCCACAAAAAACACTTCGGGGAATAAATTAAAAATGCTTCAATTTAATTCATCGTTGAAGAGAAACTCCGGACAATTAGTTTTTCAAAACGCAGAAGTAATTTGCTATGGTGTTTTTATCTCATCCAATAAATTAATTACCGAAAAATCGCCAAAACGCAAAGATTTTACCGTCCGAGGTGTGAGGCACATTTAGGTAAAAAAATATTATAATCCATATTATAAATCGTTGTTTTTTAAATAACTTTTGTTTATTTTTGACAATTAAATTATAACAAAACTATTTTTATGAATTCCAAAGTATCCGCTATTCCTTGTATGATGTTGCTCCTGAGCATTATATTTCTCACTTCATGGAACGGGGGAAAAGCACAAACCATTCGTCAAAAAGACCGCTGGGGCAAGAAAGTAGCTTTTATTGAAGGTAAAACCTTGAAAGAGCAAGACCGCTGGGGGGCAAAGCTGTTTTATTTTGACGGGGAAACCATCAGACGCACAGACAGATGGGGAGAAAAGTTGTTTTATATAGACGGTGACTTGGTGCGGTACACGGACAGATGGGGCGAGAAGTATCTGTTCTTTGAAGGGCTTACCATCAAATCAAAAGATAGGTGGGGCGAGAAATTGTACTATTTGGACGGTCAAGAACTGAAAATAAAGGATAGATGGGGCGAATCGGTATATTATTTTGAATCCATTCCGGAAAAATGGATTATTGTGTGTCTGATTCAACTATTGGAGTAATTTTTCATTGCAGTGGTCGTCAAGCATCAGAAATTGTCCGGCAGAATGTTCCCCCTTCTCCTACTCTATTGGATTTAAAGCAAATGAAGAGCGATGTGGGCGCAAGCTTCGGCGTCGGCCAATGCATGATGGTGATGTTCCAAATGAAATCCAAAGAAATCGGCCACCGTTTGGAGTTGGTGATTGGGAACTTTGTCCCCTAACTTTTTCCGTGAGGCCACGCAGGTACAATAGAATTCATAATCGGGGTAAGTCATTCGGTACACACGAAACACCTTTTTCAGGCAAGTTTCGTCAAATGCTTTGTTATGAGCCACTAAAGGAAGCCCTTGAATAAGCGGATCTATTTGTTTCCACACTTCGGGGAAGATGGGCGCATTGCGGGTATCTTTTTGCGTAATTCCGTGTACACGCACATTTCGATAATTGTACCACTCGGGCTCGGGCTTGATGAGACTGTAGAAATGGTCTTGAATCTGACCGTTTCGGACAATCACCACACCCACGGAACAGACACTGCTCATGTCTTGATTGGCCGATTCAAAGTCGATGGCGGCAAAGTTGCGTAATTCCATGTTTATTTATTTTTTTTAATCATCGATCGGGCGGTGGCGGTAAACTCCTCACGCAGCCAGGAAGGCTCCACGATCTCAATAGCGGCTCCCATGTAGAGTAACTCTTGTTTAAAATCAATCGTAGGTCTTAGGAAATAGGAAAAAAGCGAATTTTCCTTCCGGGTTTCGAGTTCTTTCTGGGAGTGATGCAACGGCAGGGAACGCAGATACTTGGCTTGAGCGTCGTCGGCTCTGATTACAATTTGCTGCGAAGCAACACTGTCGTCAACATAGATTCCAAAGTAGGAGTTAAAAAAAGAGACCGCATCAAACGTTGGGGGAATTTCGAAAGTTCCCTGCGAAAAGTCGATGGTTTCCATTCTATCCAAAGAGTAGAGTTTCAGAGGATAATTGGCATACTTGCCCAACAGGTACCAGCGACGCCGAAAGACTTTAACTGCATAAGGTTCAAAGTCGTAATAATGAATCGAGTCATCAAGCCAGAAAGGGCGATAGTCGAAGACCAACATATTGCCGTCGCGCATGGCCTCGAGAATGGTCGGCAAATAAGCGTGCCCCGACGGAATATTCTCAAACAAAATCCGCTCGCGGAGGGCTTGACTTTCGGACAACAAGTTATTGACAGACAACGTATCCAACAACCACTTCCGAACGCCCATAGGATTGTTGAGTTCCTCATTATCGGCGATATAATAGTGGTTCGTACTTTTGTTACACAAAATCAAAATATTGAAAATATTTTCGATTTCCAAGCGATGGTTATGGAACGTGCGCAGCGGATAATCTTTTCCGTCGGACAAATAACTGTTTCTCACCCACTTATCATTAATCTGTTTAAACGACAACCCTTCGGTACCCGCCAGATGAAGGGTATCGACGAGCCAGATATAGCGGCGGATATTATCTTCTTTTTTCATAAATCATAATTTAATCAGAAATAATGGATGATGTTTTTACCGTAACGATGAATATGATATAACTGCAAAAATAAAGAAATATTTATTGAGAAACAGGTAACGGAGAATTTTAACATTCAGTGGGCATATCAGCGGTTATGCATCTTTAATAAATCCAATTGTTTTTTGCTTCGATTTATCCAATTTCTCATCGCGGCAAAGCTTTCGAAGAAAGTCGATGTCCGGTTTTTCTCCGTGGAGAAGTTCGTGCATTATGACTTTTCGGACAATATTGTCAATTTCTCCGCCGGTGAGGAAGAATTGTTCGGACAACATAGTACTTTCTTCGTCGGTAAGCCAATCTAATTTACTTTTCCAGATAGAAACTCTGGCTTCGATTGTAGGTTGGGTAAACTCGACTTTAAAGAGAAAGCGCCGTTCAAAAGCGGCATCCAGGTTTTTTGTCAGGTTGGTCGTGGCAATAAGGATTCCGTCCAATGTTTCCATCTCTTCCAAAATAATATTTTGGATGGCATTTTCGGTTTGTGAGGTACCGGAATGGCCGACATCTTTACGTTTTGCAAAGAGGGCATCTGCCTCATTGAATAGGAGAATCGGAATTTGTTCTTCATCCTCGCACAATTGTCGGTAACTAACGAAGAGATTTTTCATTTTGCGTTCACTTTCACCGAACCAGCAGGATTTCATAGTACCGATATCCACATGCATTACACTTCGTCCGGTTGCCTTCGCAATTTGGAAAGCTGTTTCGGTTTTTCCTGTTCCCGGGGTGCCGTAGAAGATGGAACAAACCCCTTTCGGAAGTTGATTGTCAGACAAACGCTGTTGCAGCGCAGTAAATTGCTCTTTCATCAAATTTTGTTGCAAGAAATCCACTTGCTGTTGCAATTCGTCGCAGAAAAAAAGTTTTTTGTATGAGATCTTTTCCGGTTGAATCAGCGATTGAGAACTGTGTTTTTGCTTTTGGAAAAGGACTAAATCTTCTTCCAAAAAGAGTTTTTCCCCTTCTTCTGTAAGTGCTAATCCTGCATTGGATAAAAAGTAAGCTTTCTTAATTTCGATCAAATCTCTTGTTTGCAAGATATGATTCTTGTTCATAATAGAGCGACCAACAGAAAATCTTTTTCTGACCTCACTGTAAATATTGGCCAATGTATCCTCAATATCCGCAATTTTGTTAGGACTTTCCAAAAAACAATAACAAATTTCATAGAAAAGAATTCGGTATTCAATGTTAGAAATCAATTTTTTAAGTTGTTTCAAGAAGGTCAATTCGCTATTTCTATTTTCAAAATCTTCCACTTTTTGAAAAAGCCAACCTGTAGGAAAATCGGACGAATTTCTTATCTCGAGCCACTTCGAAAGCTGTCTTACAAATTCATAACGGTCAATGGTCGATACTCGGATGTTTTCAAGCAGTTCATTATTGATGATAGCATTCATAACATCTTTTGGGATTGAATAACATTCGCTATTGCGCCTTTGTGATCTTTCAAAATCGATGGTAATCAATTGCTTATCCAGCAAATACTGAAAAACATCTTTCAAACATAACATTTCGAGCAAACTTATTTTAAAGAACGAAGCGATACTTTCTAATCTTACCGAATCAGTACGTTTGGCCGATTCAGAAAAAACAGCTAAAAAAATTATAGTTTCGAGCAGCGGCAATGAAAGATAATCGGCAATTTGTTGCAAATAATTCATCCCTTCAGCCTTTTCTTTCGTACTCATCTCGGCAGATTCGGAAGTGGGAAGCTTTGGTTTCTCAATCCTTCGTTCTGATAAAGTAGAGCTGGGCGAGAGACCAACCAGATCTGCTCCAAGCTCATTAAGTATTTCGAACCCTGAAGTTTCGAGCGTTTTCGCAACTCTACAAATTGTTTTCAACACATTAAAATCGGCTTTTGCTATCTGTTCTTTCATGAAAAATGGAATTTTTAATTTTAATAATGCACAAATATAAGATTTGACTATGCCAAAATAGTGCAGAGGAAATTCTTTGTATGAAAAAAAATTGGAATCTTATGATGGAAGATATAGTTTTATCTTTTTTTGTACTTTTGCAAAATACTACCAGAAGTTAATTCACATAAAATTCGGAACAAAAGAAAAATAACAATGGAAAACATCTTGGTTACCGGTGCAGACGGCTTTATTGGTTCTCACTTAACGGAAATGCTTCTTGACAAAGGGTATAAAGTTACTGCTTTATCTTATTACAATTCATTTAATGATTGGGGGTGGTTAAATGATGTGCGACATCCCAATTTACAAATTGTAACGGGAGATGTACGTGATCCGCATTTTTGCAAACATATTACCCGGGGAAAAGACACAATTTTCCATTTAGCGGCGCTCATTGCAATTCCATACTCTTATGTAGCACCGGACAGTTATGTGGATACGAACATCAAAGGAACATTAAACATGTGTCAAGCGGCAAAAGAGGAGGGTGTTTCACGGATATTGGTTACCTCTACCTCTGAAGTTTATGGAACGGCATGCTATGTTCCTATCGATGAGAAACATCCGAAGCAGCCACAGTCGCCCTATTCGGCAACAAAGATCGGGGCAGATGCTATTGCCATGAGTTTTTATAATGCTTTTGAGTTGCCGGTGACGATTGTCCGACCTTTCAACACTTACGGCCCTCGCCAATCCGCACGTGCCATCATCCCTACCATTATTACCCAAATTGCCAACGGCATCAAAGAAATCAAGTTGGGGGATTTAACTCCGACAAGAGACTTTAACTTTGTCATGGACACTTGCAAGGGATTTCTTGAGTTGGCTTTATGCGATGCGGCCATTGGAGAAGAGATCAACATCTGCAGCAGTTACGAAATATCTGTCAAAGACACCCTAACACTCATTGCACAATTGATGAAGGCCGATGTTCAGTTTGTCGAAGACCGCGAACGTATTCGACCAAAAAACTCGGAAGTGTTCCGACTGCTTGGAGACAACCGCAAAATCAAAGAACTGACGGGATATACTCCGTCCTATTCCATCGAGCAGGGACTTCAAGAGACGATTGCATGGTTTTCGGACAAAAAAAACTTAATGAAATACAAAGCAGATATATATAATGTCTGAGCGGAAGTTTTATTCGGATATAAAAAATGGAAGGATAATTCTCATTGGGAAAGTCCAATATGAAGTATAATCCTCAGGAATTTAGAGAAGCAATAGAATATGAATAATCGAATTGCAATTCAAGGAGAACGAGCTTCAAACATAGAGCTACTTCGCATTGTTTCTATGTTGATGATTTTGAGTTTGCATTCTTTTCGCGATCCGGTAACACTATCCTTGAGCACACTAACACTTAGAACCTTTGTCGATTTTTTTCGGGAAGCCCTCTCCATTTCTGCAGTAAACATCTTTATTCTCATTTCCGGATTTTACTCTATTAAATGGAAACCAAAAAGCATCAGTTCTTTACTATTTCAAACTTATTTTTTCATCTTTCTTATTTATGGAATACTTTTGTTGACAGGCTCCATTACATTTAATTTAAAAACATTTTTTCTTCGATTAAATGGGATTGCTGTTGCTTATTGGTTTATCACAGCGTATGTGGGTTTGTATATTTTATCTCCGGTTCTTAATGCTTTTGCCGAAAAAGTGACTCGAAAGCAATTCCTTGTTTTCCTTGTGGTTTTCTACCTTGTACAATTTTATTATCAGTTATTTTTTAATCCCAATTATGCATCGGGATATTCAATTCTGAGTTTTAGCGGGTTATATCTTATAGGCCGGTTTTTAAACTTGCACCCGGGAAATCAAACTGCAAACACCGCAACACATAAACAGAAAAACATACAACACATCATCGTTTTTTTAATTATCACTTTTCTTATTACCGTTTTGGCTATAGCACTTAAAATTAATTTGAGTGATGAGGGAGGAAGTATCAAAAAAGATCATCTGTTCGGATTTATTTACAATAATCCATTGGTCATTATTCAATCTATTGTTATCTTTTTAATTTTTAAAAATTACAATATTCGAAGCAAATTTATCAATTACTGTGCCTCTTCTGTTTTAGCAATATATCTTGTCCACATGCATCCCGATATCAAACAACTCTTTTATCATTATACGGCCTCTTTATACGACCACTCTTTTATCAAGCAAACCATTCTCTTAATCGGACTTTTTGCAGTAATTTTCGTTGTTTCGATTCTTTTGGACAAAATACGAATTGCGTTGTTCAATTGGTTGTACCCCATTGCAGCCCGAATCGGGAGTAAACTCATATCAATGGTTCAATCGCGATATAGACTCATACACAATCACTATATAGAAAAAAATATTTAAAAAACCTCTAAGATAATTGCCACCATGTATCAGAAAATTGTTGATTTTATCAAAGAAATTTATGGAGATTCCTCTTCTATTCCGCTCCATGCTCCAGTATTTACGGGTAATGAAAAAGAGTATCTGAACGAGTGCATTGACACCACTTTTGTGTCCAGTGTGGGTAAGTTTGTGGACCGATTTGAAGCAATGGTTTCTGAATACACCGGGGCAAAAAGGGCTGTCGTGTGCGTGAATGGAACCAATGCGCTCCATCTGGCAATGTTATTATCGGGGGTTGAAAGAGAGGACGAAGTGCTGACGCAAGCCCTCACCTTTGTGGCTACCTGCAATGCCATCAGCTATATCGGAGCCCAACCTGTTTTCATTGATGTGGATCAGGATACTCTTGGACTTTCTCCTGTTGCTCTAAAGAAATGGTTGACTGAAAATGCGATTATTGATGCTCAGAGAGTATGTAGGAACAAAGCTAACGGTAAAAGAATCAAAGCATGTATTCCGATGCACACGTTCGGTCATCCCTGTCGGATTGAGGAAATTGCAGAAATTTGTCGGGAATATCATATTGAATTGATTGAAGATGCCGCCGAAAGCATCGGCAGTTTTTATAAAGGCAAACACACCGGCACATTCGGAAAAATCGGAATATTGAGTTTTAATGGAAATAAGACCATTACCACAGGCGGAGGAGGAATGCTGCTGTTTAACGACGAAGAACTGGGAAAATTAGCCAAACACCTGACCACGCAAGCAAAAGTACCTCATCGCTGGGAGTTTGTCCATGACCATATCGGCTACAACTACCGAATGCCCAATTTGAATGCAGCTATCGGTTGTGCTCAAATGGAACAAATTGAAAAATTTATTCAAAATAAGCGCGAAACAGCTCGAAAATATGAACAATTTTTCAAATCCGAATTGTTTACGCCACACCTCACTTTCTTCACAGAACCCGCAGAATGTCGCTCTAACTACTGGCTCAATGTAATCATTCTTAAAGATAAAAAAGCACAACAAGAGTTTCTGCAATATAGCAATGACCATGGAATCATGACGCGTCCGGCATGGTGCCTGATGAATAAACTTCCCATGTTCCGACATTGCCAAACCGACCAACTCGAAAATACCATTCTACTCGAAGAACGCATTGTCAATATTCCCAGTAGTGTACGAATTTAAATCAAAAAATTATGAATAAACAATTAATCCTCGTCGGAGGGGGAGGACATTGCAAATCAGTTATAGATGTAGTCGAAAGTATTGGCTATTCCATTTTGGGCATTTTAGACGTACCTGAAAACGTAGGAAAGCCTCTTCTCGATTATACCATCATCGGAACAGATGAACAGATTCCCTATTACGTTGACCAAGCTGACTTTTTGGTTACCGTGGGACAAATTAAAAGCGCAGTTCTTCGAATCAAAATACATGATAAAATCACACAAGCAGGAGGAAAATTAGCTACTATAGTTGCCTCAACAGCTCATGTTTCAAAATATGCTCAAGTAGGTGCCGGCTCCGTAATTATGCACCATGCTTTCATTAATGCCAATGCAGTCGTTGGCACCGGATGTATTATCAATACCTATGCTTCTATTGAACACGATGTGGTTGTGGGAAACTTCTGTCATATCGCTACCGGTGCCATGGTCAATGGGAGTACTCATATAGGGAACAATTGCTTTGTCGGTAGCCGTAGCGTCATTTCAAATAATCTTTCAATATGCGATAATGTTCTCATTGGCGCAGGTGCCGTTCTCATAAAAGATGTGACAACTCCGGGAATTTATGCCGGAAATCCGGCCAGAAAAATCAGTGAACCAAAATGATACATACAATGGACCATACCCTTATCATTGCCGAAGCAGGAGTAAACCATAACGGAGATTTTGAAATCGCCAAAAAATTGGTCGATGCGGCCGCCCGTGCAGGAGCCGATTATATCAAATTCCAAACGTTTAAAGCAGAAGCATTGGTTTCTAAAAATGCTCAAAAAGCAGAATACCAACAAACAAATATTAAGGAAAAGGACTCTTCGCAACTTAATATGCTCAAAAAGCTGGAACTGTCCGAAAGACAACATCTCGATTTAATTCATTACTGCCAAGAAAAAAATATCCATTTCTTCTCTACTGCTTTTGATTTAGAAAGCATCAACTTTCTGAAAAGTTGCAATCTCAATCTGTGGAAAATCCCCTCCGGCGAAATTACCAATTATCCCTATCTAAAAAAAATTGCCTCCTTTGGGGAACCAGTGATTCTATCTACCGGAATGTGCACGATGGAGGATATTGAACAAGCGATTACCGTTCTTACGTCCAACGGAACCAAAAAAGAAGATATTACCGTGTTGCATTGTAACACGGAGTATCCTACTCCTATGCAAGATGTGAATTTAAAGGCAATGCAAACTATTTCCAGAAAATTGGGAGTTAAAGTCGGCTATTCCGACCATACTTTGGGAATTGAAGTGCCCATTGCTGCAGTGGCTCTCGACGCAACAATCATCGAAAAACATTTTACCCTCGACCGAAATATGGAAGGCCCTGACCATAAAGCATCCCTCGAACCCGGCGAACTTAAAGCAATGGTTGATGCCATACGAAATATTGAAAAAGCACTCGGTTCTCCGGAAAAAACAGTTACCGATTCCGAACGGAAAAATAGGGAGGTTGCCAGAAAAAGTATTGTTGCTTCAACCTCTATTAAAAAAGGAGACCTTTTTTCCGAAACCAATATTACCGTCAAAAGACCCGGATCCGGAATCTCCCCAATGCGCTGGGAATATGTACTTGGACAAATTGCATCCCGCGATTTTGAAGAAGATGAATTGATTGAATTGTAATTTGCCTATTTTAGGCAACCTAAAATAGGCAATGTAATAAAAAAGTTGTATCTTTGTCAAAATTTTTATGCAGATGAATCGCAATCCATTTTTGTTGAAAGGCTACCATTCCCCTGAATTATTTTGCGACCGTGAGCAAGAGACAAGACAATTACTCCGAAATGTACTCAATGGAGTGGATACCACGCTGATTTCTCCCCGTAAATACGGAAAAACAGGTTTAATTTACCATTTTTTCCATCATGTTCAAACTCAAAATCTTCCCTTTGAACCACTCTATATCGATATTTTCCCTTCCCGTTCTTTAAATGATTTTATCAAAATCCTCGCCGAGGCCATTTTGCAAAGATTTCCGGAAAAAAGTTCGATTGGAAGTCGATTTTTAGAGATTTTAAAGGGATTTCGCCCGGTGATTACATACGATCCCATTTCAGGAACACCTCAAGTTCAAATCAACTACCAACTTTCTTCAGAGAAAGAACATACGTTGCAAGGATTACTAAAATTTTTGAATGACCAAGAGAAGTCTGTTGTATTAGCCATTGATGAATTTCAACAGATTACAGAATATCCGGAAGACAATACGGAGGCACTGCTTCGCAGTACGATCCAACAACTCCACAATATCAGATTTATTTTTTGCGGAAGCAAGCACACTATTATGGCCGACATCTTTCAAGATGCCAAACGACCGTTTTTTTCAAGTACTAAATTTATTTCTCTCGACAAAATTGACTTTGAGCGATACTCACAATTTATCATATACCATTTCGAGAAAAATCAAATTGAGGTCGAACCTGAAGCGATTCAACACATTTTAAAATGGACCAAACGGCACACTTTTTACACCCAAAGTTTGTGTAATACCATTTTCTCCTTGAATCCCGAAATCGTAAATTATGATATAGTAAACCAAGCATGCAATGAGATTTTAGAAAATAATTCCGCCACTTACTTGCAATACAGAGAATTGCTAACCAATTCGCAATGGGACTTTTTGATTGCCGTGGCTAAAGAGGGAGCAGTCCAAAAACTCACTTCCGCCAAATTCCTTTCCACCTATCAAATCAGCGGGACCACTACCGCGCGGAGAAATGCTCAATCCCTGACCGATAAAGAATTGTTGTTGGCTATCCCCGACAAAAAATATACCACTTATCAAGTGTATGATCTCTTTTTGTCACGATGGCTTGAAAGAGAATATTGACGCCTATGAGAAAAATATGTATTATTACCGGAACACGTGCAGAGTATGGGCTGCTGAGCCGTCTGATGAAATTAATCCAGGATGACCCTGCGACCGTGTTACAAATTATTGCCACCAATATGCACCTTGCTCCCGAATTCGGAAATACTTACCTTGAAATTGAAGCCGATGGTTTTACGATTGATAAAAAAGTGAAGATGAATATCTCCTCTGATTCGGCTTGCGGTATTGTAAAGTCTATGAGTGAAGAACTCGGCGGTATGGCAAACGCTTTTGAAGAATTGAATCCCGATTTATTAGTAGTGCTTGGAGATCGATATGAAATTTTAATAGCAGTGACCGCAGCTTTAATTTTTAAAATTCCGGTAGCACATTTATATGGAGGTGAAATTACCGAAGGTGCTTTTGATGATGCCATCCGTCATGCTATTACCAAAATGAGTCACTTACATTTTACTTCTACTGAAGAGTATAGGAAAAGGGTAATTCAGATGGGCGAAAATCCGGAACACGTTTGGCATGTGGGAGCAATCGGGGTGGATAATATTAAAAACGAGAAGTTATTGGGGAAAAAAGAACTGGAGGACAGTCTGGGATTTGCCATCTCTGATAAAACAATTTTGGTTACTTATCACCCGGTTACCCTGGAAAATAACAGCGCAGAAGAACAATGCCGCAATTTATTGCAGGCTTTGGAAGAACTATCCGACTTCTCCATAATCTTTACCCAATCCAATTCAGATCCTGATGGGCGTATTATTACGACTTTAATGAAAGATTATGTGGATAAACATCCCGGGAAAGCAGTTCTTTTCCCCTCGCTGGGAAAAATACGCTATTTATCTCTTTTGCAATATGTAAAAGCAGTGGTGGGCAACTCATCCAGCGGACTGGTTGAAGTGCCTTCTTTCGGAATCCCTACTTTGAATATCGGAGATAGGCAAAAAGGTCGTGCTGCGGCCGAAAGTGTTGTCAATTGCTCTGGGAATATAAACGATATCAAACAAGGACTTAAACTGATTTTTTCACAAGAGATGATCGAAAAAGCAAAAACAGCAGTAAATCCTTACGAAAAAGAGAATACTGCTCAAAATATCTTTAACATCCTTCAACAATATCCGTTAACGCAATTAATACAAAAACAATTTTATAAAATCTTATAAATGAAAGATTTTCAAAAATACATCATCCCCGAAAATGCCACGATCAAAAAAGCGCTGATTCAACTAAATGAACAGTCCGGCAATGTGATCACCCTCTTCGTAGTCGATGAAACCGGCAAAATGCTTGGGACTCTGACCGACGGAGACACACGTCGTGCCCTGATCACCGGACTAAATTTGAATACTCCGGTATCCGAGGCCATGAACACAAATTTTCACTTCTTTACCAAAGAAAATCTTGATGTATCTAAGTTTGCCTTGTTCAGAGAGAAGAATTTCCAATTAATTCCCTGTTTAGACAATCAAGGTCATATTATTGAAGTTTATGACTTAAAAAGACGCAAAACTTTCCTGCCTATAGATGCAGTATTGATGGCCGGAGGCAAAGGGGAACGGCTACGACCGCTAACGGAACGTACTCCGAAACCGCTCTTACCCGTAGGAAATAAAACCATCATTGACTATAACATCGAAAACCTCATCCAACATGGAGTTGAACACATTTCCGTCACTGTCAATTATTTGAAAGAACAAATCGAAGAGCATTTTGCACAACCGCACGATGACATTCAAATCCAATGTGTGCGTGAGCCGCAATATTTAGGCACTATCGGCTCAGTGCGCTTTATCGAAGCATTTTTTCACGACACCATTTTGGTCATGAATTCCGATTTATTTACGAATATCGATTTTGAAGATTTTTATTTGCACTTTATCGAAAATAAAGCCGATATGTCCGTAGCGGCAGTCCCCTATCCTGTTTCGGTTCCTTACGGAATATTTCATTTAGAAGGCAACAACATTACCGGACTTACCGAAAAACCCACCTACAACTACTACGCCAATGCAGGCATCTATTTAATAAAAAAGGAGTTGCTTGGCTTAATCCCTGAAGAGACCTTTTTTAATGCGCCTGACCTCATGGAACTATTGATTGAACAGAAGAAAAAGGTCATTCGTTTTCCGATAACCGGCTTCTGGATCGATATCGGCAAAAAAGAAGATTACACCAAAGCTCAAGAAATTGCAAAACACATGTAAACTGAATATGAAAAACACATTAATTACCATTTGTGCCCGTGGCGGAAGCAAGGGCATTCCAGGAAAAAATATAAAACCACTCCATGGAAAACCTCTGATTGCCTTCACTATTGACGTGGCAAGAAGATTTCAACAAAAAGTAAAAAATACTGAAATTGCACTTTCCACTGATTCGAAAGAGATTATTTCCGTTGCCGAACAATTTGGTCTGACATCTGAGTATATACGTCCTGATCGTCTGTCAAATGATACCGCTGGAAAAGTTGATGCCATAAAAGATATTTTACTCTTTTATGAAAAAAAGAACGAAGTTAAATACGATTATGTCTTAGATTTAGATGTAACTTCTCCTCTGCGAACTTTGAATGATATCATAACTGCATTTTCTGTGATTGAAAATGACAGCATGGCTCTTAATTTATTTTCTGTAAGCGAACCATCGAGAAATCCTTATTTTAATATGGTTGAGCAAAAAGAAAATGGCTATTACGGAAAAGTGAAAGAATTAAATGGACCGATTCTTTCACGCCAAACTGCACCGAAAGTGTATGATATGAATGCCTCTTTTTATATTTACAGAAGAACTTTTTTTGATACTGCATATAGTGGAGCAATTACAGATAAATCATTGATTTATTTAATGCCACATATTTGTTTTGATTTAGACCATCCTCTTGATTTTGAATTTATCTCTTTTTTAATTGCTAATAATAAATTGGATTTTCAATTATGAAAGTACTCATCATTGGACTTGGATCTATTGGGAAAAAACATGTTGCCGCTTTACGCAGCATTAATCCATCCATTCAAATTGATGCTCTCCGTTCCTCAAAATCAAATGTCGAATTGGAAGGTATTTTCAATTATTATGAATTTAACGAAATTAAAGAAAACAAATACGACTTTGCAATTATTTCCAATCCTACTTCTGAACACAAACGGACAATAGAACAAGTTGTACAACTTAATATTCCGTTATTCATCGAAAAACCACTATTTCACAACCTTGATATAGAAGATTTGATTCAAAACGTCGTTCAGCACAATATCACGACTTATGTGGCTTGCAACTTACGTTTTTTGAATTCTCTTATCTTTTTAAAAAAATATCTTACCACAACTTCTATTCGCATTAACGAAATTAATGTCTATTGTGGTTCATACTTGCCTGATTGGAGAAAAGATACAGATTACAAAAAAAATTATAGTGCTATTCCTGAACTTGGAGGTGGAGTTCACATCGATTTAATACATGAAATTGACTATCTGTACTGGTTTTTTGGAATGCCGAACAATACACATCGTTTTTTTTCCAATAAATCTTCTCTTAATATCGCAGCATATGATTATGCTAATTATATTCTCGAATATGAAAATTTCAATGTAAATATTATTTTAAATTATTTCCGTCGAGATGCTAAAAGGTCTTGTGAAATAATCTTAGAAGATTGCACCATTACTGCCGACCTTCTTAAAAATAAAATCATTGATTCTAACCAAAAAATAATATTCGAATCTGACCAAAAAATGATTGAAACTTATAAGAATCAATTGGAATATTTTATCACTTGTATCAAACATAACTCTAAACCTTTCAATACAATTGAAGATGCTTATAACTTATTAAAAATCTGTCTAAATTCATAAATACATGAAAGTAAAAAATAAAATTATCATTGTAACCGGTGGAAACGGGCTCATAGGACGCGAAGTGGTAAATCATCTTCGCGAAAACAAAGCAATAGTTATCAATGCGGAAATTAATGTAGATAATGATTTGGAAGCCGGAATATGGAATTGTGACATCACAAACGATGATTCTATTTCCCGTTTGATTGATGCTGTCATGACAAAATATGAAAGAATAGACGGATTGGTGAATTGCGCCTACCCGAGAACCAAAGACTGGGGCAATAAATTTGAAGATATTAAAGCCGAATCATGGAGAAAAAATGTTGATATGCAAATGAACAGCATTTTTATTATCTGTCAAAAAGTTTTAGAAATCATGAAAGCCCAAAAGTCCGGTTCTATCGTGAATTTTGGATCCATTTACGGGGTTGTAGGAAATGATTTCAATCTTTATGAAGCTTATGGAGGCACATCAGCAGCAGCCTACTGTGCTATCAAAGGTGGAATTATTAACTTTTCTCGTTTTCTCGCCTCTTATTACGGAAAATACAATGTTAGAGTTAATTGCGTTTCTCCCGGAGGAATTTTTGATAACCAAAACCCTCTTTTTGTTAAAGAGTATAACAAAAAATCTCTACTCAAACGAATGGGAAATGCAAATGAAATAGCTCCGGCCGTTACCTTCCTGCTTTCTGACGAAGCTTCTTTCATCACCGGGCATAACTTAATGGTTGACGGCGGATGGACTGCCATCTAAAAATGAAACATTCCGGATTTTCCGAATTTTAATGACATTTTTCATTGTTGTTTTGAAAAAAATTAATGAATCTTGTTATTTTTCATAAAAATCTGATTAGTAGCAATCATTTTAGGACATTTTGGTTGCAAACTTTCCTCGAAGTCGTACATAGTTATGCTCGAGGTCGTACATAGCTATGCTCGAGGTCGTACATAGCTATGCTCGAGGTCGTACATAGTTATGCTCGAGGTCGTACATAGTTATGCTCGAGGTCGTACATAGTTATGCTCGAGG